>NZ_AOLF01000038.1:0-192908 GCF_000336975.1 Haloferax sp. ATCC BAA-644 | reverse complement strand
CGTAGCCGTACTTGAACAGAAGCGGGATGAGCGCCGAGTGGTCGAGGTGAGCGTGGGTGAGGACGACCGCGTCGAGCGAGTTCGCGCCCGACCCGAGCGCCTCGGGGACCTGCAGATACGGCACGTCGTCGGAGCCGGGTTTGTCGCCGCAGTCGACGAGGATGCGCGTCTCGGGCGTCGAGACGATGAAGGACGCGCGGCCGACCTCGCGGCAGCAGCCGAGGGTCGTGATGCGGACCCACTCGTCGTCCGAGAGCTGCTCGCGGTGAATCTGCCGACCGGTCCGTTCGAGGATGCGGCGGCGGTCCTCGCGTTCCTGCTTCAGGAAGTTGCGGACGTTCGAAACCGTCGAGGACTCGATGGGCGGGGTGCGGACGACTTCGGGCGTCCAGCCGACTTTCTGCGTGATTTCGCGGAGCGTCGAGCCGTGGCGACCGATGACCATGCCCGGTTTCTCGGCCTCGATGACGACTTCGCCGGTGTCGACGTGGAAGTCGAGGTCGGTGACGCCGGCCTCCTCGGGGATGACGCTCAGAATTTTGGGTTCGGCCTCGCGGGGGTCGGACAGCACGTCCGGGTCCGGGCGAACCGTGATTCGCTTTCGGAGCTTACTCGCGAGTTTCCGGATGAGGTCGCCGTTCTGAGCGAACTTCTTCGGGTCGCGCGTGTAGACGACGAGTTCGGGACCCTCGTACTTGACGTCGGAAACCGAGATGTCGCGGGGGAGTTCGTTCGTAATCTCTGCCTTCAGATTCTCGAGTTGTTTATCTACGGAGCTCATAGTTACGAGCGACCCGTCCGGTCCTGCGCCGGCAGGTCTCGGGAACCCCTACCTCAGGAGCGTCGACGCGAGCCGGTCCATGTGTACGAGTGCCAGTCTCGGCCGACTGCGGAGAGAGCATAGTGAACTGAATACGGTTGTATCTCGACTGCGGGAAGAGGCAGGGAAAACCCGCTTACCCGACAGTACCATGTCGCCAGTATAAAACCCTTCGCAAAGCCGAAGCGTCTCGGGGCCGACCGACGACCATGGAACTCACACCGGCGGCCGTCTCGGCGGAACACGACTGGGTTCGAGCGCGCGCGGACGTGGTCGTCCCGCTCATCAACGAGACGCGACGGCGACTCGGCGAGCAGTTCGACACGCGCGTCGGCGCGGTCGACGAGGCGGCCTACCGCGAGGCGGTCGATACGGTGTTCGCCGACGGCGAGGTCGGCGTCAACGTCGCGGCCTACGTCCGCATCCTCAAGCGGCTGGACGTACAGGACGACTACCCGGGGTTCGTCGTCGACGAGGTGCTCGGCCGCGAACTCGCGGCGACCATCGCCGGCGGCGAGCCGCTCCGACTGCTCGCGCAGGCGACGTTCCACTTCGCGGACGTGGCCGTCCACACCGACGGTCCCGCCGGCCGCGACGACCTCGACGCCGCGCTCGCCGCGGGCTTTCAGACGCGCCTGCCGGGCTGGTCGTGGCGCGAGGGAGACTCGCCGTTCGACAGTCGGCGCTGACGGTCGAAGATATCACGGAAAAACGAGGGACGGGGCGCTTACCACTCGATTCTGACGGGCTCCGACGAGGTCTCGGACTCGCGTTCGCCCGCAGTGTCGAGTTCGCGGAGGCGCTCGCGGAACGCGCCCACGCACTCCCCGCACGCGGTCACGTAGGTGAGCACGCCGTCTTCGTACTCCGCCATGACCGCCCGCGGGGTCCGCCGGGTCAGCCGCTCCGGACCCATCCGTCCGACGCCGCGCACTCCGGGGTCGCCCAATCCCGTCAGTCGGTCGCCGCGCGTCGCCGCCCACCGCGCGTACGACGCGAGTCGGTCGCGGACGCGTCGCTCGCGCGGACTCAGGCTCCCTGAGAGGTCCACGAACCGGTCCCACGTCTCGACCGTGTACTCCGAGACGAGGCCGCGTTCGACGATATCGTCCAGTCGCTCGATGACCGGTGTGAACTCCGCGCGCCGCCCGCTCGGAACCCACAGTTCGATTCGGACCGTCCCCTCCCGAGGAGTCGGCCGTTCGCCGCGCACAATTGTGTCCATTGTTAGCACGCCAACCACCACGTACTGGTAGGGTAGCCGGCGATATGTATCTATGCGTCCGCCGGAACCGCCGAACGTCGTCCGCGAGAGATGGTCCGCGCGGCGGAGCGGCGCGCCGGCACCTTCGGGGCGTTTAAGGGTTCGCTGCGGCTACCGATGGGCAATGAGCGACGAGCAGGAACTCGGTATCACCGAGTCGAAGCAGTACAACACCGGCGAGTGGTACGCCGAGGTCGTCCAGAAGGCGGGCCTCGCGAACTACGGCCCGGAGGGCATGAGCGGCTTCATCGTGACTCGCCCGCGCGGCTACGCGCTGTGGGAGTCCATCCAGAACTACCTCGACGGCGAGTTCAAGAAGACGGGCGTCCAGAACGCGTACTTCCCGCTGTTTATCCCCGAGAGCTACCTCGAACGCGAGAAGGACATCGTCGAGGGGTTCGACCCCGAGGTGGCGTGGGTCACCCACGGCGGCCATGAGGAACTCGAAGAGCGCCTCGCCGTCCGCCCGACCTCCGAGTCCATCATCGCGCCCTACATGGCCCAGTGGGTCCGTAGCCACCGCGACCTCCCGCTCCGCGTGAACCAGTGGGCCTCCGTCGTGCGCTGGGAGGCGACCGAGACGAAGCCGTTCTTCCGCACCAAGGAGTTCCTCTGGCAGGAGGGCCACACGGCCCACGAGACCCGCGACGGCGCGTGGGACGAGACGATGACCCGCCTGTCGCAGTACCAGTCGCTCTACGAGGACGTGCTCGCCATCCCCGTGCTCCGCGGCGCGAAGCCGGAACACGACAAGTTCCCCGGCGCGGACACGACGACGACCGTCGAGGCGCTCATGCCCGACGGCAAGTCCGTGCAGGCCGGCACCTCCCACTACCTCGGCACCTCCTTCGCAGAGGCGTTCGACCTCACCTACACGACCGAAGACGAGGACGAAGAGCCCGCCCACACGACCTCGTGGGGGCTGTCGTGGCGCTCGCTCGGCGCGCTCATCATGACGCACTCGGACGACCAGGGGCTCGTCCTGCCCCCGACCATCGCGCCCGAACAGGTCGTCATCGTCCCCATCTGGCAGGCCGACACGCAGGAGAAGGTCCTCGAGTACGCCGAGAACATCGCCGAGGACCTCGAAGACGCCGGCGTCCGCGTCGAACTCGACGCCCGCGACGAGCGCAACCCCGGCTTCAAGTTCAACGAGTGGGAACTCAAGGGTGTCCCCGTCCGCTTCGAAATCGGCCCGAACGAGGTCGACGACGATGTCGTCACGGCCGTCCACCGCCCCGACGGCGAGTCGGTCGAACTCGACCGCGAGAACATCGCCGAAGCCGTCCAAGCGCAGTTCGACGAGGTGTACGCGAAGCTCTACGCCGCCGCGGAGGAGAACCTCGAAGAAAACGTCCGCGAGGCGTCCGAGCGCAACGAGATGCTCGGCACCATCGGCCAGCACGGCGGCTACGTGAAAGCGCCGTGGTGCGGTGACGAGGCCTGCGAGGACGAGATTAAGGAGCAAATCGCCGCCGAAATCGTCATGGTGCCCCTGAACGACGAGGATGCGGAGATTCACGACGGCGAGGACTGCGCGGTCTGCGGCGACGACGCCGAGGAGACGGCGTACTTCGCGAAGTCCTACTGAACCGGCCGCCCAGTTTTACACGATTATTCATATTTTTCGTCGTCCGTCGAATCATCATTAGTCTCCATACTATGTATGGATACATCCTTATATGACATTGTAACACCCTTATGGTTTCAGGAAAAGTTGCTTATGCGGGTAGCCGTACTATTGGCGTATGACCAAGCCACACATAGACGCACCCTTCGCTCAGGACGGGTTAGCCGACCCGACCGACGAGCGGTCGAACTGCGGCGTTGGGGCCGTCGTAGACCTCGAAAACGGCGCCTCGCACCGAGTCGTCGCAGACGGCCTCGAACTCCTGGAGAACCTCGAGCACCGCGGCACCACGGGCGCTGAGGAAAACACCGGGGACGGGGCGGGTATCCTGCTGCAACGGCCCGACGAGTTCTTCGAAGCCGTCCTCGAATCCGAGCTTCCGGACCTCTACGCGGCAGGTTCGGTGTTCATGCCGACCGACGACGAGGTTCGCGAGCGCGTTTCGGCGGTTGTCGAGGACTCGCTGGCCGACCACGGGCTCTCCGTGTTCGACTGGCGCGACGTGCCGACCGACAACGCAGAACTCGGCGCGACCGCGCTCGAATCGGAGCCCGATGTCTGGCAACTGTTCGTCGAGCCGGCCGACGGGATGACCGCGGACGAGTTCGACCGGGCGCTGTACCTCGCCCGCCGAGCCGCAGAGAAGGCGGTCGACGACCTCGCTATCGAGGGCGCGGGACGGTTCTACGTCTGCTCGCTCGACCGCAAGACCATCGTCTACAAGGGACTGCTCACGGCCGAACAGCTCCCGAACTACTACCCCGACCTCGGCGACGAGCGGATGGTGACCGAACTCGCGCTCGTTCACGCGCGATTCTCCACCAACACGCTCGGCGCGTGGCATCTCGCCCACCCGTACCGCCAGGTCATCCACAACGGCGAGATAAACACCATCCGCGGCAACGTCAACTGGATGCGCGCCCGCGAGACGGACCTCCAGCACGAGGCCTTCGGCGACGACATCGAGACGCTCATGCCCATCACGAAGGCCGACCAGTCCGACACCGCGAGCGTGGACAACGTGGTCGAACTGCTCCTCAAGAGCGGCCGCGAACTCCCGCACGTCCTGCGGATGCTCATCCCCGAGGCGTACCGCAACGACGACGCGATGGACCAGGCGCGCCGCGACTGGTACGACTTCCACGCCTCGCTGGTCGAGCCGTGGGACGGCCCCGCGCTCGTCGCGGCGACCGACGGCGACCGCATCGCCGCCGTCCTCGACCGCAACGGCCTCCGTCCGTGTCGCTACGAGGTGACGACCGACGGCCGCCTCATCGTCGCCAGCGAGGTCGGCGCGCTCGACACCGACCCCGCGGAACTCGAATCCCGCGGTCGCCTCCAGCCCGGCGAGATTTTCATGGCCGACCCCGACGAGGGGCGCGTCATCCCCGACGCCGAAGTGTTCGACTCCCTCACCGACGAGAAGTACGGCGAGTGGGTCGACCAACAGCAGCGCCATCTCGACGACATCGCCGGCGACACCGACTCAACCTCGCGCGGACAGGTCGAGTCGCTCCGCGCGACGCAGGCGGCGTTCGGCTACACGCACGACCAGCTCAACCACATGATAGAGCCGATGGCCCGCGACGGCAAGGACCCCGTCGGCTCGATGGGCGACGACACGCCGCTTTCGGTGCTGTCGGACCTCAACCGCCCGCTGTTTACCTACTTCAAGCAGCTGTTCGCGCAGGTGTCGAACCCGCCTATCGACTACATCCGCGAGAAGCTCGTGACGAGCCTGGAGTCGCGGCTCGGCTGCCAGCGTAACCTCCTCGACGAGTCACCCGAGCACGCGCGTCAGCTCGTCCTCGACTCGCCGGTCCTCACGGACGCCGAGACGGCGGCCATCAAGGACCTCGACGACGACATGCGGAGCGAAGTCGTCGACATCACCTACGAGAAAGGCGGCGACATCCGCGAGGCCATCGAGGCCGTCCGCGACGAGGCCAAGGCGGTCATCGAAGACGGCGCGGACATCGTCGTCCTCTCCGACCGCGCGGTCGGCCCCGACCGCGTCGCCATCCCGAGTCTGCTCGCGACGGGCGCGGTCCACCACAGCCTCGTCCGCAACGGCCTCCGGAACCACGCCGGCCTCGTCGTCGAGTCCGGCGACCCCCGCGAGGTCCACCACCTCGCCACGCTCGTCGGCTACGGCGCGGGCGCGGTGAACCCCTACCTCGCCTACCAGACCATCGAGGACGTCGTCGCCGGCCCCGACGGGGCCGACGAGGGCGAGGCCATCGACGCGTACGTCCACGCGCTCGAAGACGGCCTGCTCAAGACGATGGCCAAGATGGGCATCTCGACGGTCGAGAGCTACCGCGGCGCGCAGATCTTCGAAGCCGTCGGCCTCGAATCCGACTTCGTCGCCGAGTACTTCGAGGGCACCGAAATCCGCACCGAGGGTATCGGCCTCGACGTTATCGAAGAGGACCTGCTGACCCGTCACGCCGCCGCGTTCGGCGCGGACCCGAAGCTCGAACGGCAGGGCGAGTACGAGAACCGCTCGGCCGGCATCCACCACGGCTGGAACCCCCAGACCGTCGGCACGCTCCAGCAGTCCGTCCGCGCCGGCGACTACGAGAAGTACAAGGAGTTCGCGGAGCTGGTCAACGACCAGTCGAAGCAGCTGAAGGCGCTCCGCGGCCTCCTCGAATTCGACTCCGACCGCGAGCCGGTGGACATCGACGAGGTCGAACCCGTCGAGGACATCGTCAAGCGCTTTTCGACGGCCGCGATGTCGCTCGGCAGCCTCTCGCCGGAGGCCCACGAGAACAACTCCATCGCGATGAACCGCATCGGCGGCAAGTCCAACTCCGGCGAGGGCGGCGAACCGCCGGAGCGCTTCGGCACCGAAAAGGAGTGTAACGTCAAGCAGGTCGCCTCCGGTCGCTTCGGCGTCACCTCGGAGTACCTCTCGTCGGCCGACGAGATTCAGATTAAGATGGCGCAGGGCTCGAAGCCCGGCGAGGGCGGCCACCTCCCCGGCAAGAAGGTAAACGAGATGATTGCGCACGTCCGGTATGCGACGCCGGGTGTCGGCCTCATCTCGCCGCCGCCGCTGCACGACATCTACTCCATCGAGGACCTCAAGCAGCTCATCTTCGACCTGAAGTCGGCCAACCCCGACGCCGACATCAACGTCAAGCTCGTCTCCGAGGCCGGCATCGGCACCATCGCCGCCGGCGTCTCGAAGGCGAAAGCCGACGTGGTCCACATCTCCGGCTACGACGGCGGCACCGGCGCGTCACCCAAGACGTCCATCAAGAACGCGGGACTCCCGTGGGAACTCGGCCTCGCCGAGGCCAACCAGATGCTCCGCGCGACGGGGCTTCGCTCCCGCATCCGCGTCTCCGTCGACGGCGGCATGAAGACCGGCCGCGACGTAGCTGTCGCCGCCCTCCTCGGTGGCGAGGAGTACGTCTTCGGAACCGCGTCGCTCGTCACCTCGGGCTGCGTGATGGCCCGCCAGTGCCACGAGAACACCTGCCCGGTCGGCGTTGCCACGCAGGACGAGAACCTGCGCCGCCGCTTCCCCGGCGAGCCCGACCACGTCATCAACTACATGACGTTCATCGCACAGGAGCTCCGCGAAATCATGGCCGACCTCGGCTTCACCTCGCTCGACGAGATGATCGGTCGTCCCTCGCTGCTCCGGCAGGTCGAGACGGACCACGAGAAGGCGAAGCACCTCGACCTCTCGTCGGTGCTGGCCGAGCCCGAGACGGGCGCGCGCCGCAAGACCGAAGACCAGGTCCACGCGGACATCGAGACCCACGTCGACCACAAACTCATCGACGAGGCCGCAGACGCCATCGAGAACCGCGAGCCGGTCGTCATCCGCCGCGACCTCTCGAACGTCGACCGCGCGGTCGGCGCGATGCTCTCGAACCGCATCTCGAACGTCCACGGCGGCGAGGGACTCCCGGACGACACCATCCGCTGCGAGTTCGACGGCATCGCCGGTCAGACGTTCGGCGGCTTCCTCGCCCGCGGCGTCACGATGCGGCTCACCGGGGCCGCCAACGACTACGTCGGCAAGGGCCTCTCCGGCGGCCGCGTCATCGTCGACACGCCCGCCGAGGCCAACTACGAGGCCGCCGAAAACATCCTCATCGGCAACGTCGCCCTCTACGGCGCGACGCAGGGCGAGTGCTACGTCAACGGCCTCGCCGGCGAGCGCTTCGGCGTCCGAAACTCCGGCGTGAAGGCGGTCGTCGAGGGCGTCGGCGACCACGGCTGTGAGTACATGACCGGCGGCGTCGTCGCCGTCCTCGGGGAGACGGGGCGCAACTTCGCCGCGGGGATGTCCGGCGGCGTAGCCTACGTCTACGACCCCGACGACGAGTTCGCCGCGAAGGCGAACACCGAGATGGTGACGCTCGAAGACCACCTCGACGACAAGGACGAGGCGATGCTCACCCGACTCGTCGAGAACCACCGCACGTACACCGACTCCGACCGCGCGGCCGAGCTGCTCGACGACTGGCAGTCCGTGCTCGGTGACTTCGTGAAGGTGATGCCCGACGCCTACGCCGAGGTCATCGCCGAAGACGGCCGCGAGGACGTCCGCAACGAACTCCCCGCCAAGGCTGGCGCAATCGTCGACGCCGGAGCCGACAGAGTCGGCGCGGCGACGACGAGCGACGACTGAGACGGAGACGGACCCCGCCCGTCTCGAACCGCCGCTAACGGCGAGCGGTTCCCGGCACCCGCAACCGATTCTCTCACGTTTTTCACCACGCGCGCCTTCGACCGGGACATGGACAACGCACTCGTCATCGGCGGTACGCGATTCATCGGCCGCCACCTCGTCTCGGAACTCCTCGACAGCGGCTACGCCGTGACCATCTTCAACCGCGGGAACCACGACAACCCCTTCGAGGGCGACCCGCGCGTCCAGCACGTCCAAGGCGACCGAACCGACGACGAGGCGCTCCGGACCGCGAAACTGACCGTCGAACCCGACGCGGTGTTCGACTGCGTGGCGTACACGCCCGCGGAGGTCGCCTCGGCGGTCGACATCTTCGCCGACGTGGACGCCTACGTCTACATCTCCAGCGGCGCGGCCTACGGGGCCGAAGTCATCCCGAAGCGCGAGGGCGAGACGCCGCTGTGCGACTGCACCGACGAGCAGGCGACGGACGACTCGGATGCGAGCTACGGCCCGCGGAAAGCCGAGGGCGACCGGGTCGTCTTCGAGGCGGCCTCGCGGGGCATCAACGCGATGTCCGTCCGGCCCTGCATCGTCTACGGCCCCGAAGACTACACCGAGCGCCTCGACTACTGGATCGACCGCGTGCTGAACTACGACCGCGTCGTCGTCCCCGGCGACGGGACGAACGTCTGGCACCGCGCCTACGTCGAGGACGTGGCGAGCGCGATGCGCGTCGTCGCCGAGGAGGGCGAGGCGGGCGAGGCCTACAACGTCGGTGACAGACGGCTCGTGACGCTCGAAGAGATGGTCGAAGTCATCGCTGACGCCGCCGGCACCGACGTCGAGGTCGTCCACGCGGGCGAGCGTGAACTCGCCGCGGCCGGTCTCTCGATGGACGACTTCATCCTCTACCGCGACTACCCGCACGTCCTCTCGACGGACAAACTCGCCCGTCTCGGCTGGGAATCGACCCCGGTCGAGGAGGCGATGCGCCGGTCGGTCGCCGACCACCGCGACAGCGACCGCGACGGCGCGGAACACGACCCCGGCCGCGACGCCGAAGCGCGCGTGCTCTCGATTCTCGACACGCTCTGAGGCGGGGTAATTCGCTCGAAAAAGCGCGGCGGCGAGGCGGCGGCTCCGACGTGCTCAGCCGCTGAACTGGCCGTCATGGTCCATCTCGGGGACCTCCTCTTCGAGCCACTCTCGGAACCACTTGACCCGCTTGAGCCGCTGGTGGGCGAAGCTCTGGGCGGTGTCGGTTTCGAGCCGTTCGGAGGCGTCGCGGCCGCGCTCGAAGACGCGTTCGACCATCTCGGCGGCGTCCATGTGGGTCCGGGCCTCGTAGCCCATCCGCAGGAGCATCAGCGCGGTGCCGTTCGCGCCGATTTTGTCGAGGATGTCGGCCTCGATGAGACAGCGCGTCTCGAGCGACACGTCGGTCAGCGGCCCCTGATACGAGTGGTCGGAGACGACCTGACACACCTGGTCGACGAAGGAGTCGGGGTAGTCGCCGTGGCTGCTCAGGAACTCGCGGGCGACGCGAGCGCCCTCCTCGGCGTGGACCTCCTGGTCGGCTTCGAGCTTCGAGATGTCGTGAAAGAGGGCGGCGACGCGAACGACGTTCACGTCCGCGCCCTCGCGGTCGGCGATGCGCGTCGCGAGGTCGACGACGTTGAGGATGTGATTGAACCGGTACTCCGCGGAGTGCCACGGATACCAGCGCATCCGCCCGCCGTCGTCTTCGTTTTCGACGCTCGCAGAGAGATAGTCCGAGACGAAGCGCTTCATATCCTCGAACTCGGCGTCGGAGACCGCCGACTCTTTGATTTCAACGCCCACGGCAGAACCTCCGTCGGTGTTGGCACGTACGTATTCTCATTACACGGAATGAGGGTCGTTCCACTCTTAGGCGTTACGACCACCCTGAGTCGCGGGAACCGGGCTCTCGGGCGAACAGACCGGGTCTCGTGGCCGCCAATGTGAACCGCTGGCACATCGATGAGAGTTAACCCGCCCGCCCGCGTCGACCCCGACGTGACCGAAGCACGATACCTCGACGACGCGACGACACACGAGTTCGAGGCGACCGTCGAGACGGTCCGCGGAACCGACCGCGTCGTCCTCGACCGGACGTACTTCTACCCGACCGGCGGCGGCCAACCGCACGACACGGGGACGCTCTCGGCCGGCGGAGAGACGTGGGACGTGACAGACGTCCGGAAACGCGACCGAATCGAACACGTCGTCGCGGGCGACGCGCCCGACGCGGGGACGACCCTCACGGGGGCAGTCGACGCGGCGCGGCGGCGCGCCCACAGCCGCTACCACACGGCCCAGCATCTCCTCTCTGCGGTCCTCCTCGACGAGTTCGACGCCGAGACGACCGGCAACCAACTGTACGCCGACCACGCACATCTCGACTGCGCCTACGACCGCTTCGACGGCGACGACCTCCGGACCATCGAGACGCGCCTGAACGACCTCGTCGCGTCCGACCTCCCCGTCAGGTGGTACAGCCTCGACCGCGAGGAGGCCGAAGCGACGCTCGATCCCGACCGCACCAGACTCCACCTGCTTCCGGACTCGATTCGCGAGGTCCGAATCGTCGAAATCGGCGACGCGGACGACCCCTTCGACCGGACCGCCTGCGCGGGAACTCACGTCGAATCGACGGGCGACATCGGCACGGTCTCCGTCGCCGGCCGGACGACCCAAGGCTCGGCACACGAACGCGTGAACTTCGTCCTCGAATAGCCGGTCGCCGGTCGAATCGACTCCTCGGACGCGACTACGTGGACCGGGACGCTTCTGCCCGCGCCCGAGGCTCGCATACCCAGCCCTCGCGGACCGGAACCAGCTCGTAGCCCGACTCCCGGAGCAGGGCCTTCGCCGCCGCTTCGTCGTGGCTCCCCCGGGCGTCGTGCAGTTCGAAATACACCGTTGGCCGGTGCTCCCGAAGGACCGCCTCCGCCCCCCGGAGCACGTTCAGGCCGAACCCTTCGACGTCAACTTTCAGGTGGTCCGGCGGCGGGACCGTCCCGGACTCGACGAGCGAGTCCAGCCGTCGCATCGATACCGACGCCGTGTCGACGACCCGCGCCCCCCACGCGCTCGCGTGGTCTCGCGAGAACGACCCCAACTCGTCGTAACTCGACAGGTGGAACGCTCGGGATTCGTCGGTTCCGCCGAGGCCGCAGTCGAGGAGGTCTACCCGGTCGTCGAAGTCGTTGACCTCGACGTTCGCCCGCAACTGGTCGATGACCTCGGGGTGCGGCTCGACGGCGACGACCTGCGCGGAGGGTTCGCTGGCCGCGACCGCGAGCGTGTAGGTCCCCGTGTTCGCGCCCACGTCGACGACCACGTCGCCGCCGTCGAGGTCGAGCAACAGCGCTTGCAGGAGCACGTCGTTGCCGTGACGGTTGTACAGTTCGTAGCTCCGGAAACTCGTCCGCCCGACGTGTTTCTTCGTGGCGACGAGCCGTCGCTCGTAGTTCGCCCGAACGAGCGCGTAGTGGAGGGTGTACGCGAGGTGCCGAGCGACCGACACCGGATGCAGCAGAGACACGTTAGTGTATTGTCATTGTGCGGCGATAAAAATCGCTCGGCGGCGAAGCGCCACGCTCTTCGCGGTAGGTCGTCGGAGAAGTGTCGAGTAGTCCCGGGCGGATTCGAACCACGAAGACTCGAATCCTCTCGTCTTCTGGGTGTCGAATCGCCTTCCGTGACAGATTCGTGGCTCACCGTTCGGTTCGCCACAGAATTAGTAGTCCCGGGCGGATTCGAACCGCCGTCAGCGGCTGTCTTCTCGGCACGCATTGAACCGTACCAATCCAAAGGCCGCTATGATTGGCCACTACACCACGGGACTTCGGTGATGTCGTCCACTCGTCGGTTGTCCGCTGGTAAATGAAAACGCTTCGGTTCCGGTCGGTCGGCGGCGGCGACTAATCGGCGGCTTCCGTCTCCGTCTCGGGTTCCGCGCCGCACACGTCGAGATACTCGCAGGCGTCCGTCTCTGGGTCGAAACAGTCGGGACACTCGGAGTTGCGGTCGATGATGGTGTCGAGTCGCTCCGCGATCATCCCGTCGATGACGGGTTCGAGTTCGCGCGCCTCCGCGCGGAACTCCTCGACGTCGAGGACGTTCGACAGGAAGCGCTCGATGATGCAGTAGGTCTGGAGCGCGTCGCGGGCGCGGACGATGCCCTCGTCGGTGAGGGTGACGCCCTTGTACTTCTCGTGTTCGGCGAGGCCGCGGGATTCGAGCTTGCCGATCATCTCGTTCGCACTCGCGGGACTCACCTCCATCATGTCCGCGAGCGCGCCGGTGGCCGCCGGGCCGTTCTCCATCTCCTGCAGCAGGTAAATCGCCTTGACGTATTGGTCTGCCGTGTTCATCGTTTCACTCGCGGTCTTCCATGATTCGCGTCACTTCTTCTACGCCCTCGGCCTCCTCGTCGCGAATCGCCGACAGGGTGGCGACGAGTTCCTCGCGGTCGATAGAGAACTGTGCCTCGCTCGCCTCGATGGCCTCGATGACGTCGTCGTAGAACTTGTATGCGGTCTCCTCGTTGCAGAGCTGGTCGTAGAGGACGCCGTCGAAGTCTTCGGGCTTCGTCTGGCCGTACTGGGCCTCGACCAGCGCCTCTATCTCCTCGAAGGGGACGCTGTCGACTTCCAGCCGGTCGATGACGGCTTCGAGGCGCTCGCGGTGGTCCGCGGACTCCTCGGCGGCGTGCGAAAGCAGGGCTCGAATCTCCTCGTCGAGCGCGTCTTCGTCGAGTTCCTCGTGGTGGTGGTAGGCGCGCGCCTCCACGACCTCTTCGAGGACGATACCGATCTGGAGGAGTCGGGCGAGCTGGTGGTCCGAGCTGACCTGATAGCCGACGCTCATGGGCTCGTCCCCCTCAACGTTCGAAGACACGGTCCCGCGACGTACATACACACCTCTCCGGGAGTAACCGACTTAAGCGGTTCCCTCGCGAGTCGACGGGATCGGAGAAAAAACGCTCGGCGAAGTCGCGCCGCGGAGGCCGGACTACCGCAGGCGCGCCGCGATGAGCTCTTCGAGGTCGTCGCGGAACTCGTCGACTTCGATCTCTTCGAGGACGGGCACGAAGAAGCCCTCCACGAGCATGTTACGGGCCTGTTCTTCGGGGACGGACCGAGAGACCATGTAGAAGAGGTCCTCGGCGTCGACCTGCCCGACGGAGGCGGCGTGGGACGCCTCGGTGTCGTGGTTGTTGATGATGAGCTTCGGCGACGCGTCGGCCTCGGACTGGTCCGAGAGCATCAGCGTGTTCTCGCGCTGGTAGGAGTTCGTACTCCACGCGTCGCGGCCGACGTCCTGGACGCCCTCGTACACCGAGCGCGCCTCGTCGTCGAGGACGCCGCGGGTCACGAGGTCGGCCGTCGTGTTCTCGGCTTTGTGCCAGACGCGGGCGTTGACGTCGAGGTGCTGGTCGTCGTGGCCGAAAAAGGCGCCGACGATTTTCGTCTCCGACGCCTCGCCGTTGAGTTCGGTCTCGACGTCGCTGCGGGTGAGCCGCGAGCCGAGGTTCCCCTCGATCCAGTTGACCGTGGAGTAGGTGTCGGCGTCGGCGCGCTTGAGCGAGTACGTGTACGTCTCCTCGTCGAGGTTCTGCAGGGAGCCGTACTGGACGTACGAGTTCTCGCCCGCGTCGATTTCGACGAGGTTCGAGAAGTACCGCGCGTCATCGACGCTGTCGCCGGACTCGATGGCTTCGAGGATGGTGACCGACGAGGACTTCTCGGTGACGACGAGCGTGTGGCTGAACAGCGACCGAGAGTTCATCTCGGCGCGAATCTTCACGTCCTCGGCGTCGACGCCCTCGGGGACGTAGATGAACGTGCCCGTCGTGAACAGCGCCGCCGAGAGGGCGGTGAGGTAGTTCGTGTCGGGAGCGACGACCGAGCCGAAGCGCTCCTCGATGAGGTCGCCGTACTCGGAGAGCGCCTCCGTGAACGGGAGGACGACGACGCCCTCGGGCGACTCGCGGGTCGTCTCGTCGGCCTGGTTCAGCGGGTCGACGAGCGACTCGAAGTCGAGCGCTTCGAGGTTGGTCCAGCGGCGACCGGGCGTCTGGATGACGTCCGGCAGTTCGAGCGCGTCGAGTGCTTCGAGGGCGTCGAGGCGGGCCTCGAGGAGCCACTCCGGCTCGTCCCGTGCGTCCGAAATCTCTCGTACCGTCTCTGCGGACAGGTTCGCGGGAAGTTGCGCACTCATTGGTTATCCGAGGCTACCCTCCATCTCGAGTTCGACGAGTCGGTTGAGTTCGACCGCGTACTCGATGGGCAGTTCCTCCGTGATGGGTTCGATGAACCCGGAGACGATCATCTGCTTCGCGTCGTCGTCGTCGAGACCGCGCGACTGGAGGTAGAAGATGTCCTCGTCGCCGATCTTGCCGACGGTCGCCTCGTGGGCGACGTCCACGGTGGACTCGTTGATCTCCATGTACGGCATCGTGTCCGAGGTGGACTCGTTGTCGAACATGAGCGCGTCACACTCGACCGCGGTCGAGGAGTTCTTCGCGCCGTTTGCGATGTGGACGAGGCCGCGGTAGTTCGTGCGGCCGCCGTCCTTCGAGATGGACTTCGACTCGATGGTCGACTTCGTCTCGGGGGCGTTGTGGTACACCTTCGCGCCGGTGTCGATGTTCTGGCCCTCGCCCGCGAAGGCAATGGTGATGTGGTTGTCGGAGGCACCGCGGCCCTTCAGAATCGACGCCGGGTAGAGCATGGTGGCCTTCGAGCCCATCGAGCCCGAAATCCACTCCATGCGGCCGCCCTTCTCGACGATGGCGCGCTTGGTGTTGAGGTTGTAGGTGTTCTTCGACCAGTTCTGGACGGTCGAGTACTGGACGTGGGCGTCCTCGCCGACGAACACTTCGACGCCGCCGGAGTGGAGGTTGAACGCGGAGTACTTCGGGGCCGAACAGCCCTCGATGTAGTGGACTTCGGAGCCCTTCTCCGCGACGATGAGCGTGTGCTCGAACTGGCCCATGCCCTCGGAGTTCATGCGGAAGTACGCCTGCACCGGCATCTCGACCGTCACGTCCTCGGGGACGTAGACGAACGAGCCGCCGGACCAGATCGCGCCGTGAAGCGCGGCGAACTTGTTGTCGCTCGGGGGGACGCACTTCGTCATGAAGTACTCCTTGACGATGTCTTCGTGCTCCTGGACCGCCTGGTCCATGTTCATGAAGACGACGCCTTTCTCCTCCCAGCGCTCCTGCATGTTCTGGTAGACGACCTCGGACTCGTACTGGGCGCCGACCCCCGAGAGGGCGTTCTTCTCGGCTTCCGGGATACCCAGTTTGTCGAAGGTGTCCTTGATGTCGTCCGGCAGGTCGCGCCAGTCGTCGACGCCGCCGCGGACTTCCACGTCGGGTCGGATGTACGGGACGATTTCGTCCACGTCGACCTCGGAGAGGTCGGGCTGGCCGGGCCAGTCGGTCGGCATCGGCATCTTCTGGTACTGCTTGAGCGCGCGAAGGCGGCGCTCGAGCATCCATTCGGGCTCGTCTTTGTCCTCCGAGATGACGCGGATGGTCTCTTCGTTGAGACCCTTCTCGGCCACGAACGCGGCCTTCTGCTCCTTCTTGAACTCGAAGCGAGCTTCCGTGTCTGTCTCTTTGAGGTGGTCTTGGTCGGAACTCATGATGTTGGGGGATTACGCGGCTTCGTACACTTCCTCACGGACCCAGTCGTAGCCCTTGTCTTCGAGTTCGGACGCGAGCGACGCGTCGCCGCTCTTGACGACCTTACCGTCCAGCATGATGTGGACGTGGTCCGGCTCGACGTATTCGAGGATACGCTGGTAGTGAGTGATCTGGAGGATACCCGTGCCCTGCTCGTCGCGCAGCGCGTTGATACCCTTCGAGACGTCCTGCAGGCGGTCGATGTCGAGACCGGAGTCGATCTCGTCGAGCACCGCAATCGACGGTTCGAGAATCGCGGCCTGAAGGACCTCGTTCTGTTTCTTCTCGCCGCCGGAGAACCCGGCGTTGAGATAGCGTTGCATGAACTTCTCGTCCATGTCGAGAAGCTCCATCTTCTCTTTGAGGAGCTGCTGGAACTCGGCGACGCCGACTTCGCCGTCGTCGACGTTCCCCTCCATCGGAGAGGTGTCGTAGCCGGCTTCCTCTTCTGCTTCCTCGTCGTCGTCCTCACCGAAGAGGAGCTCCTCGCGCTCGTCGATCTTCGCGTTGAGCGCGGTGCGGAGGAAGTTCGTCATGGTGACGCCCTCGATTTCCGCGGGGTACTGGAAGCCGAGGAAGATGCCGAGCGCGGCGCGCTCGTTCGGCTCCAGTTCCAGAAGGTTCCACGCGCGGGCGTCGTCCGGAATTTCAAGGTCACCGAAGTCGTCGTCCTCCAGGTGGAGGAGGATTTCGCCTTCGGTTACTTCGTAGGCGGGGTGCCCGGCGATGATTTTAGAAGTCGTAGACTTGCCGGACCCGTTGGGACCCATCAGCGCGTGGATCTCGCCGGATTTGACTTCCAGGTCGACACCTCGCAGAATCTGCTCACCGTCTTCCTCCGCGACTCGTGCGTGGAGGTTCTTGATCTCGAGAGTTGCCATCGTTGGTTCGTTGCCTCGTACTCGAAAGGTGGGGAGTATCGCCCATAATGCTTGCGCATTCACCCCCGCCACCTTTTCCAGAAAGAAAATTTGTTTTCAAATCCGCAAAGAATCACGCCGATTCGCGACACGCGTCCGGGTTTCGGACAGCCGAACGACGTTACGGTTCCGGCGACTATGTAACCAAATATAGTTTCGTTAGGCGGTGACGGGAGCGGTCACATGAAACTGCCGAGGCCGGTCTGTTCCTGGCCGCTTTTCACCTCGTCCCACGACATCCCGAGCGCCTCGATGACGCGGGAGATTGGCCCTTCGAGCGTCTTTGTGAGCATCGTCTCCCAGTCGACTTCGAACTCCTCGGGAATCTGGTCCGCGTACTCGAAGCAGATGACGTCAGGGTCGCGCTTGAACTCGCGGTAGCGGTCGTCGACCTGCGGGTCGAACTCGCCGGTCTCCATCTCGCGGAACCACGACGGGTGGACCTTCTTGAGGTAGACCCGCTTCGGCTTCGACCCGCGGCCGAAGTTCGTCCCGAGGAAGGCGTTTGCGTACTGCGCCCCGCGGACGTGCGCGGTCGGCGTCTCGTACGCCGAGAGGCGCTTGCCGATGCCGCCGGGGATACCGACCTGTTCGAGCGGGAGGTTCCCCGCCTCGAAGTCCGTGATGATGTCGTGGAGGTAGTCTTTGATGACCTCGGTGTCCTCGCCGTGGACGATCATGTCGATGACGTTCTTCTGGACCTCTTTGGTTATCTGCGCGATGTCCGACCGTTTGTACTCGAACCCCGTGATGTCGATGTCGTCGACGTCTTTGCCCTCCTTCCAGACGATGTGGCCCGCGTAGCGCTTCTTCTTGCCCGCCTGGAAGAACCGCCGGTAGAGCTTCTCGAACTCGATTTGGAAGCGGTGTTCGTCCGCGCCCAACTCGTCGCGCGCGAAGTCGTCGTAGGCGGCGTTGATGTGCTCCTCGATGTCGAACGACTGCTCGATGGCTTCTTCTTTCGACACGTCGGGGCCGAGTTCGAGCATGACGCTGTCGGTGTCGCCGTAGGCCACGTCGTAGCCGATTTGGTTCGCGGCCTGCTCCGTGAACTCGATGACCTTCCGGCCGGTCGCCGTCACCGCCGCGCCCATCTCCTTGTCGTAGAGGCGGAAGCGGTCCCAGCCCAGCACGCCGTACAGCGAGTTCATGATGACCTTCACCGCGGCCTGCTGGCGGTCGAACTGCTCGTACTGCGACGACCCGGGGTCGTGGGAGTTCCGCAGCGACTTCTTCTCCTCGCGCTCGGTGAGGAGTTCGTCGACCATCTCCCGAATCATGCCGTCCGGCTCCTGCTGGAAGTGCGTCCCGTTGGGCGCGCGGAACATTTCGCCGTCGTAGCGCTCGGGATCGACCTTCGTCTCCGGCGACGCGTTGATGGTCACCATACACATCGGGTACAGCGACTTCAGGTCGAGCACCGTGACGTTCTCCTTGACGCCGGTGATGGGGTCGAAGACGGCCCCGCCCTCGTAGTCCTCGGACTCCTGTTTGCCCTTCGAAGGGAGCGCGAACTCCCCGTGGACCTTGTGGAGCACGTAGATGTCGACGGTGTCGCCCGGCGTCGGCGCGTCTTCGAGCTTACAGCCGACGAACGTCCGCACCTCGTCCCAGAAGGCGATGATGTCCTGTTTCCGATCGATTTCGACGCACAGCTCCACGTCGCGGAGGTTGTATTCGAGCAGGCGTTCGGGGTCTTCCTCCCAGAGGTCACCGATGTCGCCCGAGTAGCGCTCCTTTCCCGCATCGAGTTCGAGTTCGCCCACCGCGTCGAGACGGTAGGACTCGAGTTCGGTGAACTGGGTTCGCTTGTAGGCGTACAGCAGGTCGAAGACGACGCGACCCTTGATGTCCGGGCCGCCCCAGCCGCCGCGCCACACCTCGCCGAGCCGCGAGATGCGGTTGTAGTCGAGGTTCAGGTCGGTCCGCTTGTCGACTTCCTCCAAGCGGTCGAGGAAGTACGGCGCGTCGAAGTCCTCGAAGTTCCACCCGGTGAGGATGTCGGGGTCGGTCTCCTCGATGTACGTGAGGAAGGCGTCGAGCATCGCGGCCTCCTCGTCGAACGTCCTGACCTCCACGTCTCCGTCCTCCCCGAGGAAGTCGTAGTTCGGCAGCGAGTCGGGGCGCTTGCCGAGGCCCTCGTCGGCCACGGCGTGCCAGACGACGTACTCGTCGCGGTAGGAGTCGTGGCTGGTAAGACAGACAATCGGCTCTTCGCCCTCCTCGGGGAAGCCGTTCCGGTCGTTGACCTCGATGTCGAAGGTGTTCACCCGGAGGTTCGCGTCGACCTCCGCGGGCGCGACTTCCTGGTGGGGAATCTGAATCGTCCCGTCGTCGAGGCGACGCTCGGGGACGCTGACGCCGCCTTTGATGTCCTTGTCGATGAGCAGGCGGTTCGGAAAGAGGATGTCCGCCTCGTAGTGGTCGAACTCGTCGCGAATCTGACCGACGTCGCGGGGGGTGCGGCCGAAAATCTTCGTCAGCTCCTCGCCGCGGATACTCTCGTAGCCGTCCTCGCTGCCGGTGATAACGTCCTTGTCGAGGTCGTCGTCGTCGAGGCTGTCGGTGGGGGCGTAGAAGTACGGCCGAAATCCGAGTACGCGGACGTGTTCGGTCTCGTCGTCGGCCCTCCGGCCGAAAATGTGAATCACCGGGTACTCGTCGCGGCCCGCCCCCTCGATGGTGTAGTCGACCTGCGTGACGGCCAGTTCGACCGTCCCGTCCGGGTCGGGAAACCGCACCTCGTCCGTGTCGACGACGTCGGAGACGTGCTGGCCGGCGTCGCCGGCGACGATGGCGGCCTCCTCGTCAGGCCGCGCGTCGCCCGCGCCGTCGGCGTCGTTCCCCCCGAAGTCGGTCAGACCCGTCTGCGTCATGGCAATCGCTTCGGCGGCGCGGCTAAAAACCCCGGCGTTTCCGCGAACCGCACCCGGAACCACGGAAAGACATTTATCCATGTATGACATTCCTTGGCACACGATATGACCGACCACGCAACTCCGGAGCGGTGGGATGGCACGATCGACGGCGACGGACCGACTGGTCCGACGGGAGCCGAGACGGTCGAATCCTACGATATCGACGGTGGCGTGGTGTTCTACGACGCGGAGAACCCACTCGCGTGGGTCGAGGCCTCGAGTTCGATGCGCCTCGACGACTGCGCCTGACTCGGCCGAAACGGACACTTTTTCTCGGCACGGCGTCTCGACGCGAGCGTGACGGACGACGAGCGACGCGAGGGGCCGGCCGCCGACGCGACAGCCGAGGACGACGACGCGACGCCTCCGTCGGCGGACGTGGCCTCGGAAATCGACCCCGAAAAACGGTGGGGCGACCCCGAGGCCCGCTGGGACCCGGAAACCCGCTGGGGGAACCCCGAGACGGACCTCCCGACGATTCCCCGCGTCCGCATCCCCGGCGAGGACGCCGACAACGGCGAGGACCCGGATAGCGGCGACGACGACGCGCCGGCGTTCTCCCCCGACGTGAATCCCGAGGTCGCTCGGCTGTTCTGGGCGAGCGTCGTGCTCGCCAACGTCGGCCTCGCGGGGCTCACGGTCGGCCCGATGCTCGTCTACTTCCGCGGCGATACGCTCCTCGGCGGCGGCCTGTTTCTGTTCGGCGCGGTCGTGCTCGTCCGCGTCTACTCCATCTACCGGGAGTTCAAGCGAGGGGAGTGGCGGGACGACGATGGCGACGACAGCAACGACGGCGACGACAGCGACGGCGATGACGCGGACGACGGCGACTCAGCCGAGAGCGACGACGCGTCGGGAACTGATGACGAACGCGAAGACGCCCCCGAGCGCAACCGCTAACAGTCGCCGCGCCCTTCGCCGGGACGTATGCGAACCGTCCGCGGACCCGACGGCCGGACGTATCTCCTCGTCAAGCAGTCGAGCGACGCCAGCCGCGTCCGCGACCCGGAGACCGGCGAGGAGCGGCACCTGCCGAACGACGATCTCGAAGCCGTGAGCGGCGAGTCCCCGCTCGAAACCGCCGCGCGCGCCGTCCCCGAACCGGTCCGGAGAATCCTCGTCGCGGTCCCGACCGAGCGCGGCCTCGGCCTGCTCGTCGACCTCGTCGACCGCGGGCCGCTCCCCGTGGTCGACCTCCTCGGAGCCTACGACCTCTGCGAGAGCGACCTCCACGGCCTCCTGACCGAGTTCCGAGTTGCCGGCCTCGTCGCCGAAACCACGGTCTACGGGGAGCGCGGCTACGAGGCGACCGACGCCGCGAAAGAGGGAGTCGAATTACTGCGGGCGAACGGCGCACGCGAGTAGGCTTCGCGGCGGAGCCGACCGCCCTCAGTCGTCCGCGAGCGCGCCTTCGACTATCGGCGCGTCGGTCCGCTCGACCGTCGAGCGGTTCGTCGTCGGGTTCTTCTCCACGCGGACGAGGTCGTCGGCCGCGCCGACCAGGTCCTCGTCGTGGCTGACGATGAGAATCTGCTTGACGCCGCGGTTCTGCATGTCCTCGACGAGGTCGACCAGCCGCGAGACGTGGCCGCCGTCGAGGAACACCGTCGGCTCGTCGAGGATGAGCGGCGGGAGCGGGGCCGCGCCGTCGATTCCCTCGGCGAGGAGCCGGTAGATGGCACACCGGAGGCTGAGGTTGAACAGCGCGCGCTCGCCGCCCGAGAGCTGTTCGGGTTCGAGCGCGGTGCCGTCCTTCTGGAACACCGTCAGCCCGTACTCGCCGTCGAGCCGGATGCGCGAGTAGGCGTCGTTGGCGTAGACGAGGTCGAACGTCTCGTTGAGCATCCGTTCGAGCACCTCGACGTTGCGCTGGCGAAGCTCCGCCCGGAGGTCGCCGTAGGTCGATTCGAGCGTCGAGACCTCCTCGTGGACCGATTCGAGGGCGTCCACGCGCTCGGCGAGGTGGTCGCGGCGCTCCCGGAGGTCGTCCAACTGTTCGAGTTCGGCCTCGACGCCGCCGACGCGGCTCTGGAGTTCGTCGCGCTTGTCGCGTAGCTCGGGCAACACCTCGTCTTCGACCCGTTCGAGGTACGCCGCGGCGTTTTCCTTGCGCTGTTTCGCCCCCTCGACGGCCTCCTCGTCGACCGTCTCGCGGAGTTCGTCGCGGCGCTCGCGGCGCTCACGGAGGTGTTCGCGGCGTTCGCGGTTCACCTCGGCGAGCGTCTCGCGCTTCTCGCGGAGTCGGTCCCGCGCGTCGATTTTCTCGCCCCGCGAGTCGACCAGCGACTCGATGCGGTCGAGTCGGTCGCGCCGGTCACCGAGGGTGTCGAGGTCCGATTCGAGCGATGCGACCGTCTCTGCGACCTCCTCGGCCCGCTCGGCCTGCGTCGTCGCGGCCTCGCGTTTCTCCTCGGCCTCCGACTCGAGTTCCGCGGCGGCCTCGCGCTTTTCCGCGGCGGCCTCGCGGCGGCTCTCGACGGTCTCCTCGCGGTCCGCGATGCGCTCGTCGACGAGGTCGAGCTTGTCGCGCTGCGAACTCGCGCGGTTCTCGATTTCGACGAGTGCCTCGGCCGCCTCGACGGCCGCCGAGCGCGACTCGACCGCCGATTCGAGCGATTCGAGGTCGGCTTCCAGCGACTCGACCGCGGCCTCGCGCTCGCTGATAGCGTCGACGTGGGGCGACCCCGCGACCGGCTGGCCGCACTCGGGACACTTGCCCGCGTCGCGGAGGCGCTCGGCCTCGGCCAGGCGCTCGCGCGCGTTCTTCAGGTCGGTCTCCGTCTCCGCGAGCGACTCACGGGCCTCGGAGCGCGCCTCCCGTCGTTCTTCGAGCAGGTCGGCGGCCTCGCCGAGTTCGACGGGCGCGTCTTCGAACCGCGCTTCGGCGTCGTCGAGCGCCGACCGGAGCTCCGCGCGCGTCTCGCGGAAGGATTCGAGTTCCCGCTCGGCCTCGGCGGCGGTTTCCGCGTCGGCGTCGGCGGCCTCGCGTTTCTCCCCGGCGCGCGATTCGAGGTCGTCTGCGCGCTCGCGGAGGCGCTCGGCCTGCGTCTCGAAGGCCTGCGCCCGCGTCCGCGCCTCGGAGAGGTCGTCGCGCAGCTCGGATTCGCGCGCCGACAGCGCCTCCCGCGCGTCGGCTATCGCCTCGTCGTTCGCGTCGTCGATGTCGGCCCGGGCGAGGGCGTCGTCGATGTCCGATTCGAGTTCGTCGGCGGCGGCGTCGAGTTCCCGGACGCGCTCCGAGAGGTCGTCGCGCTTCGTCTCGTCGGCGGAGATTTTCGCGGTCAAGTCCGCGATTGCCGACTCGATTTCGTCGAGTCGCTCCCGCTTTTCGGCGTGTTCGTCGAGCGTCGCCTCGGCGGCGTCGAGCGCCGACTTCGCCTTGTCGCGCTGGCTCTCGTAGTTCGAAATCTCCTCGTCGAGGGAGTCGAGTTCGGATTCGAGCGCGTTGAGCGTCGCGTGGAGGTCCGCGTCCTCCTTGGCCTCGATTTGCGACTCGACGTCTTCGAGGACGCTCCGCTTTTTCGTCAGCACGTCTTCGACCCCGAGCCGGGCGTTGCCGGCGCGCTCGCGGTACGTTTCGAGCTTTCCGAGTTGCAGGAGGTCGTCTATCATGTCCTGGCGCTGGCTCGGCGTCGCGTTGATGAGCTTGTTGACCTCGCCCTGCTGGACGTACGCGCAGTTCACGAACGCCTCGGCGTCCATCCGCAGGAGCGACGCGACGTGCCGGCGAACGTCGCGCGCGCCTTCGACGGTTCCCTCGGGGCCGTCGAGGACGCACTTGGCGGTGGTCGCGCGGTCGCCGGAGACGCGAACCCGGCGGTCGATGCGGTACTCGCCGCCGTCGTGGACGAATTCGAGCGCGATTTCGGCGTCGTCGGCGCCCGTCGTCACCACGTCTTCGAGCGTCCCCGCGAGCGCCTTCGAGCCGTAGAGCGCGAAGAAACACGCTTCGAGAAGCGACGACTTGCCGCTGCCGTTGACGCCGTGGATGACCGTGACGCCGTCCCGAAGGTCGAGTTCGGCGTCCTCGTAGGGTTTGAAGTTCCGGATGGCGATTCGGGTGAATCTCACGCGAAATCACCCAGCGAACTGTCGCGGCTCGCCGCCGGTTCCGCGGCGGCCTCGGAGTCGGTTTCGGTCGTCGTCTCCGGCTCAGTCTCCGCCGCGTCTTCGGCGGCGTCCACGTCTTCTGCGTCCTCGACGACCGCCGACTCACCGTCCTCGGCGTCGTCCTCGCTCTCGCCCTCGGCGGCGACGAAGGCTCCGGGGTCGTCCGAGAGGAGCGATTCGACGCGGTTGCGGACCTCGTCGCGGACGTTCGAGTCGGCGACCGTGCTCGCGCGGACCGTCTCGTCCACGTCGAGGGCGGCGCTCGACAGGCCCATCTCGCGGACCCGCTCGCGCACCGCGTCGTCGGGGTCGGCGAAGGTCACGTCGGTCGCCAGTTCGGCGTCGTCGTCGATGTCGCGCTTGTCGTTGACGCGGGCGACGAGCGCGCCCTCCTCGACGGCGAACGACTCGACCGCCGCGGGCGTGACGGCGTCGCCCTCGCCCCGCAGTTCCACGATGACGACCGCGTCTTCGAGGTCGAACTCGCGGACGCGCTGGCGGACGCGCTCGATACCCTCGTCGCCGGCGAGGTCGACCTCGACGAAGGCGAACGGGCGCGTTTCGAGGGTTCGGCGGCGGATATCGACCGCGTCGGGCGCGAACTCGACGAGGTTGTAGCCGCGCGGGTCGCGCTCGCTCGCGCTCGCGCGCTCGGTGGACCCGCAGTAGGTCACCCACGTCCCGTCGAGTTCGGCGGTGCCGGGGACGTGGTTGTCGCCGAGGAGGACCGCGTCGAAGTCGACGTTCGACTCGGCGAGGACGGTTTCCGTCTCCCAGTCGGCGTGCGCAAAGGGCGTAAACAGGCCGTGGGCGACGAGCACCGCGCGCTCGGCGTCGGCGGGGTCGAACTGGTAGTCGAGTTCGTCGCGGCGGGAGCGCGGCACGTGGTCGAGGCCGTAGAACGCCACGTCGCCGACGACGTGCGGGCCGCGCCCGAGCCTCGTCGCCAGTCCGAGGCGCTCGAAGAGATCGAGCCACTGCCCGCCGCGGGTCGACTCGTGGTTGCCGACGATGGCGAGGAAGGGAATCCCGGCGTCGTCGAGGCGGCGGAGCGCGGCGAGCGTCCCGAGGAGGTCGGGGAGTTCGGGGCGGCGGTCGTGGTAGAGGTCGCCCGCGTGGACGACGGCGTCCACGTCTCCGTCGAGCGCGTCCGCGACGACCCGCTCGAAGGCGTCGAGGAAGTCCTGTCGGCGCTCCGGCGAGTGGTACTGCTGATACCCGATGTGGGTGTCGCCGGTGTGTATCACCCGTGTCATCTATCACTCGGTTCGCCACCGCCGCTGAAAACGGTTGTGCGACCGGAGCGGAAGTGGTCGGCGTCCCGCGGTCGCCGCTCGGCGGCGCGAGAAGCCCGGTCCGACTCGTCGGCGGCGTCCGCGAGCGCGACGTGGAGTCGGTCGAGGTCCGCGAGGAGCGACCGCCCGCGACGCGCGCAGTCGTGGTGTCCCCGTCGGGCGGCCTCACCGACCGCTCGGCGGAGCGTCAGTTCACCGCCGTCGGAGAGAAAGCGGGCGGCAGCAGAAAGCGATTGGAAGGCGTCACGCGCCTCGGCGACGACTGCGGCGGGCGGGCGCGACTCGGATCGGTCGCCGGTATCGGCGTCAGCGTCGGCGAGCGCGGAGAGAGCGCGGCCGACATCGTCGGGAGCGGGCGAAGACATACGGCGACGTGGCCGCGCGTTCGGATTTAAATGTTGAGCGTGTAGAGGCGCTTGCGCGCGTCGGAGAACGAAAACCGGGAGTCGACCGCGCCCTCGTCTTCCAGCCGGGAGAGCGCGTATCGGACGGTACGCGGGGGCAGAAGCGACTCCTCGGCGATTTGGCTCTGGGTGAGCGTGTCCTCGTAGTCGAGAATCTTCGCGACCAACTTGGCGCTCGGGGGCATGTCCCGAACCGACACCCAGCGGTCGTCTGCGTCGGGTTCGGACTCGCGTTCGACTGCTTCCGTAGTGCTCATCGTACGAGACACCATGCAATGCTATTAGATAATATTTGCTATCCAGATTTATTACTGATAAGAATTTGTGTGACACGCGTCAGACTCGTCATCCGGGCGGGAGACGCCCCCTAGGCGGCGAATCCCTCACACACCCGAAGCCTCTTATGAACCTGCACCCTATGCCGGATGATGACCGATACTGTGGACGACGTCGATCTCCCCTACGATAAGGACTCGGCGTCGCAGCAGGAGAAGATCACCGCCCTTCAAGAGCGGCTCGAAGTTCTCGAAACGCAGAACGAGGAGATGCGCGACAAGCTCCTCGACACGAACGCCGAGAACAACAAGTATCAACAGAAGCTCGAGCGCCTTACCCACGAGAACAAGAAGCTCAAGCAGTCGCCGCTCTTCGTTGCGACGGTTCAGGAAATCACCGACGAGGGGGTCATCATCAAGCAGCACGGTAACAACCAAGAGGCCCTCACCGAAGTGACCGACGAGATGCGCGAAGAGCTCGAACCCGACGCGCGCGTCGCCGTGAACAACTCTCTCTCCATCGTCAAGCGACTCGACAAGGAGACGGATGTCCGGGCGCGCGTGATGCAGGTCGAACACAGCCCCGACGTGACCTACGAGGACATCGGCGGCCTCGAAGAGCAGATGCAGGAGGTCCGCGAGACGGTCGAGATGCCGCTCGACCGCCCCGAGATGTTCGCTGAGGTCGGCATCGACCCGCCGTCGGGCGTGCTCCTCTACGGCCCGCCGGGCACCGGGAAGACGATGCTCGCGAAGGCCGTCGCCAACCAGACGAACGCCTCGTTCATCAAGATGGCCGGCTCCGAGCTGGTGCACAAGTTCATCGGCGAGGGCGCGAAGCTCGTCCGCGACCTGTTCGAGGTCGCCCGCGAGAACGAGCCCGCCGTCATCTTCATCGACGAGATAGACGCCATCGCCTCGAAGCGGACGGACTCGAAGACCTCCGGCGACGCCGAGGTCCAGCGCACGATGATGCAGCTCCTCGCCGAGATGGACGGCTTCGACGNTCGCCTCGAAGCGGACGGACTCGAAGACCTCCGGCGACGCCGAGGTCCAGCGCACGATGATGCAGCTCCTCGCCGAGATGGACGGCTTCGACGAGCGCGGCAACATCCGCATCATCGCGGCGACCAACCGCTTCGACATGCTCGACCCCGCGATTCTCCGCCCCGGTCGGTTCGACCGCCTCATCGAGGTGCCCAAGCCGAACGAGGACGGCCGCGAGATTATCTTCCAGATTCACACCCGGAAGATGAACGTCTCCGACGACGTGGACTTCGTCGAACTCGCCGAGATGGCCGACAACGCCTCCGGTGCCGACATCAAGGCCGTCTGTACGGAAGCCGGGATGTTCGCCATCCGCGACGACCGCACGGAGATATTCATGCAGGACTTCGTCGACGCCTGGGAGAAGATACAGCAGGAAGCCTCGGACGAGACCGAAGTCTCCCGCGCGTTCGCGTAACCGACGCGAGTCGCGTTTCGTTCCGTTTCGGACCGAGTCCTTCGATTTCGTTTTTCGCGCGACGCCGACCGCCGAGTGACTACGCCGCGAACGCGACGTACGGCAGGACGAACAGCGCGAGGAACATCGCCGTGAGGATGAGCCCGTAGCCGCCGAGCGTCGCGGCCGCGGTCAGCCACGATTCGCGCCGGCCGGGGGGTTCGAACGCGGACATGGTCGCCCAGTCGCGGTCGTAGATGATAAATCGTCGGTGTTTCGGCTCCGACGACCGCCGCGGCGACCACCGGAACCCGAACGACTGAAACCGACCGGGTCGCACCCACAGGTATGGGCACGCCACACGAACGCCGCGAGGCGCAGGCCGAGGAGGTCCTCGACCGACTGTACGAGGAGTACCCCGACACCACCATCTCGCTTTCTTACTCGAATCGCCTCGAACTGCTCATCGCCGTCATGCTTTCGGCGCAGTGTACCGACGAGCGCGTCAACAAGGTCACCGCGGAGCTGTTCGAGAAGTACGACGACGCCGCGGACTACGCCGCCGCCGACCAAGAGGAGCTGGCCGACGACATCAGCTCCATCACCTACTACAACAACAAGGCGAAGTACATCCGCTCCGCGTGCGCGGACATCATCGAGAAACACGACGGCGAAGTCCCCGACACCATGTCCGCGCTGACCGACCTCGCCGGCGTCGGCCGGAAGACCGCGAACGTCGTCCTCCAGCACGGCCACGACATCGTGGAGGGCATCGTCGTCGACACCCACGTCCAGCGGCTCTCGCGCCGCCTCGGCCTGACCGAAGAGGAGTACCCCGAACGAATCGAGGAGGACCTGATGCCGGTCGTCCCCGAGCGAGACTGGCAGCAGTTCACGCATCTGTTCATCAGCCACGGGCGGGCCGTCTGCGACGCGCGCAACCCCGACTGCGACGCGTGCGTGCTCGAAGACATCTGTCCGTCGTCGAAGCTCGACCACGACGTCGACCTCGCCAGCGGCGAGGCGTGGTAATCAGCCGAACACGTAGCCGCTCAGGTAGCGATAGATGCCGAGCACCCACGCGAGAATCCAGAAGACGACGTAGCCGAAGACGCCGACGCGGAGGCGGCCGCGCCACGCGCCCATGTTCTCGTGGAGGTCGTCGAGCGACACGTCTTGGTCCGGGTCGCGGTAGAGGTCGGCCTCCCACTTGGCCTGGAAGATGCGGACGATGCCCGTGAGCGCGAAGACGAGCATCGCGTAGGCTTGCAGGCCGAGAATCGCGTGCAGGGCGCTGAGGCCGTTGAGTTGCTGAAAGAGCCGCGGGAGCATCCACGTAACGACCGGGACCGTGTTCAACACGAGGCCGGGGAAGATGATTTTGAGGTGGTAGACGAGCACGTCCCACGACACCGTTTCGGCGTCTATCATTATCCACGCGCCGTAAATGTAGAAGGGAAAGCTGGCCGTGACGGTGATCGCGGCGAGCGTGGCGAAAGTCGTCTCGTCTGCCATCGCACGGCGTTAGGACCCGGCCGGCCTAAAGGGACCGATGCGCGGCGTCCCGTTCGAGCGCTAGACCACGCGGCGGCCCCCGAACGCCGGCCGCGACGCCCCAGATTCGAGTCTCGAACCATACTTTCGAGCACCGGACCAACCGGACGGCGTGCTTCGGCGCGTTGCGCGATGAGTCGCTCGCGGCGGACGCGGTTCGGGGTCGGAACACGTTTACCGGCGTGGACCCTACTCCGGGCCGATGTCAGACTCGTCTTCCGCCCCGGCCGACGACGGCTCGTCACCGGACGCGGACGCCGACGCCGCGATGTCCGACGCGGAGCTCGCGGCCCTCCGCGAGGAGGTCGAAGCCAAGTACGACTTCGAGAACTTCGGCCCGGCCGACATGGCGAAGATGACCCCCGAGGAGTGGGACGCCGCGTTCGACCCCGACTCGTGGATCGTCGGCGAGGAGCTGCTCGACCGCGTCGAACAGGAACTCCGCTACCGCGTCGCGATTCGCGAGGTGTTCGCCGTCCTCGAACGCGTGACCGAAGGCGGCGAGCCCCGGATTCTCGCGTACTCCGACGAGGGCTACGCCGTCGTCTACCCGGACGGGAGCGTCGAGGGCGAAGGAACCGTCCTCCGCGACGTGAAACCGACCGTCGCACTCTGTTCGATGGAGGACTTCGAGGTAAACGACGCGCCCGAGACCGTCAGGCTCCCCGAACCCGACGAGGTCGCACAGGGGACCGGCGACTTCGGCAATCGGATGCTCCAAATCGTCGCGTTCGGCCAGTTGCTCGGCGGGTTCGCGCTCATCGGGGCGTGGCTCGTCCTCCCCGATCTCGAGTCGATTATCGCGCCGCTGGCCGGCCTGGGCTTTCTCGTCATCGGCTTTTTCCTCTTCGTCGTCGTGGCCAACGCCCGGCTCTCGGACCGCTTCCGCGCCGAGGAGTACCGGGATAGGCTCCGCGTCATGGGTCTCGAAGGCGGGTCGCGTCCCGAGTTCGTGCCCGCGTTCGACGGGGACGAAACCGCCGCGCCGTTGATCGAGCCTCCCGAGCGAGACGCCCACAGTTCTGAGGGTTGACCCCGACCCGAACCCACCTCGTAAACCACCTCCGTGACGGCATAGTCGGTGGGTTTAAGCGCGTCCCATCCTGACGAACGACCGTATGAAAAGGCGGGAGTTTCTCCGAACGGCTGGCGGTGCGACAGCCGCCGCGACCGCTGCCGCCGGGACCGCTGCTGCGCAGGAAGGCGGCGGTGGAGCGCAGGTTCAGCCCGACTTCGGTGGCTATCTCGACGGCATCGACGGAGGGTACGAAGACCTCCGCGGCCAAAGCGAGGTCACTATCGAGGTCGGCGCGTCCGGCAACGGCGGGAACCTGGCGTTCGCACCGGCTGGCATCTGGATCGACCCCGGCACGACCGTGACGTGGGAGTGGACCGGCGAAGGCGGCGGACACAACGTCGTCGCGAGCGAGGGTGCGTCGCTCGACTCCGGCGCGTCCGTCTCCGAGGCCGGGAGCACCTACGAGTTCACGTTCGAGAACGGTGGCATCACGAAGTACCACTGTGTGCCGCACGAGGCGCTCGGCATGCTCGGGGCGGTCGCCGTCGGCGACGACGTGGCGACTATCAGCACCGGCGGTGGCGGCGAGAAGGAACTGCACGAACTCGGCGTCCCGATTCAGGCCCACTGGGTCGGGTCGGCGACGATTCTCGGCATCCTCGTCACCATCATCTACACGTTCTTCATCTTGAAATACGGCGAGTCCCCAAATACGGGTAACACCGGAGGTGGCGAATAATGTCTTCGACCGGCAGCACATACGGTGACATTCACCGGTACGAACCGGCGCGAGAGAGCACCGCCGCGGCCATCGCAATCGTCCTTCTGACGGTCATCGAGGTCGTGTTCGTGTTCCTCTTCACGTACGGCTTCGTCTCGGGCTGGGGACTGACCGACACGGGGAACATGTTCCTCGGCGGCATCCTCGCCGTCATCTTCGTGGACCTCGCGTTCATCCTCGCGCTGTACCGCAAGGAGTTCCTCCCCGACGTGATGATCGTCAAAAAGCGGCGTCGTAAGTGGGAAGACCTCTACGTCCGCGAGGAGGACGTCGACGGTGTTACCGTCAGCAGCGATGACGCGTGGGAACAGGTCAAGCGCGCGGTGTACCCCTACTACAAGCGATAAACAATGAGTCTCGAACGCAAAGACGACTACGACCACAAGGCCTGGATGAAAAAGAAGGACCTCACTCCGGTCGAGGCCACCTTCCTCACCACGCTCATCTGGCTGGATAAGCGACTCCGCATCGTCGATTATCTAGAGCTTCTGGAGACGCTCTACTACCGAGTCAACCTCCAGATGCCGAAGAGCCACACCGAGCAGTACAACCTCGACAACAAGTTCTGGTACTGGTACCCCCTGTACACACTGGGCTTGTTCTCGACGCTCGCGTACGTCGTCGCGGCGATAAGCGGGGCCCTTCTCGGGTTCTACTACTCCCCCGCGACGACCGGCGACCCGACCACGGCCTACAACAGTATCGAGTTCATCATGCGCGACCTGCAGTTCGGCTTCATGCTCCGCTCCGTCCACCGCTGGGCGGCGCAGGTCATGGTCGCGGCCGTGTTCCTGCACATGCTCCGTGTCTACTTCACGGGGTCGTACAAGGAACCCCGCGAGCTGAACTGGCTCCTCGGCATCGTCCTCATCAGTCTGACGATGGTGTTCGGGTACACCGGATACCTCCTGCCGTGGGACCAGCTCGCGTTCTGGGCCGGGCAGATCGGCGTCGAGATGGCGCTGTCGGTCCCGCTCGCCGGCGAGTGGGTCGCACAGCTCCTGTTCGGTGGCTTCTCGCTGGGCCAGTCGACGCTACAGCGTATGTACATCATTCACGTGTTCCTGCTCCCGTTCGTCGTGACGACGCTCATCGCGATCCACATCGGTATCGTGTGGGTGCAGGGCATCGCGGAGCCGCACTGAGGTGACAACTATGAGCGACAACGAACCCGAAAACGAGGAGATTCGATCCGACGGCGCGGGCATCGTGGCCCCGGACGACGAGACGCCGACGTGGAGCGAGCGCAAGGCTCGCAAGACCGGCCTCTCTCGGCTCACCTACGAGTACTTCGAGCGCGCACGTCGCGAAGACCAGGACCTCCGCACGGAGTCCGACTACGTCGAACGCGACGTGCTCGCGTTCCCCACGTGGCCTCACGAGACCGTCCGCAACCTCTCTATCGCGTCGTTCTTCGTCGGGATGATTCTGTTCCTCTCGGCGACGATGCCGCCGCACATCGGTGGCCCCGCGAACCCATCGAGCACGCCGGCGGTCATCCTGCCCGACTGGTATCTCTACTGGTCGTTCGGACTGCTCAAACTCGGTCCGCTCAACCCCGAAATCGCCATTCTGGGCGATCAGATGCTGATGGCTGACCGCACGTACGGCGTGCTGGCCAACGGCGTCGTCGTCGGCTTCATCGCCATCGTGCCCTTCCTCAACAAGGGCTCGGCCCGGCGACCCGTCGAACAGCCGTTCTGGTCCGCAGTCGGCGTCTTCGGCGTGGTGTTCGCATTCACCATCTCGCTACTGGCCATCAAGAACCTCATGCCCATGAACGTCGACCTGCTGTTCGACCTGACGTTCCTGCTGCCGTTCGTCTTCGGGACCATCACCTACGCGGTGTTGAAGACGATGCGTGAGGGGTATATGTACAACCTCAACCGCCGCTACTACCGGCTTCGCCCGCCGAAATAGAGCGGAACCACTACCAACCGTCCCTTCGTAGCGTCACTGATGACAGATAGCGACGCAACCGGTCGAACCGGCGACAGCGACGGGACGCAGCGCGGACGCCGCGGCCGGCGCGACATCGTCGTTCCCATGCGGCTCTACAAGACGATTACCGTTTTTTCGACGCTCATCGCCGTCGTGGGCGTGGTCCTCGGCTTCGTCTTCCTCGACGCCGCGACGCTACAAGTGAGCGCCCTCCGCGCGGTCGTCGCCGGCGCGCTCGGCGCGCTCGGCATCGGCGTCGCAGACGGGCTACTCAGCACGGCGCTCGCGGTCGTCGGGCTGAGCATCATCGCGTTCGGCGCGGTCGTCTACACGCTCGGCACTCGCTTTCGCGCCCAAGGAATGGGAAAGTCTCAAGAGGACTCCGGCGAAGATTCGAACAATGGCTGACGAATTCATCAAGGGTCTGGGTATCCTGACCGGCTCCGGACTCGCGTGGCTGGTGCTGGCGTCGTGGTACCGGACGACCAGCTTCGAGAGCACCCAACAGCTCATCGCACCGCTGGAGTCCGGTGCGACCGAGGGACTGTTCAACATCATCGGCGTCACCCTGATGGACGTGTTCCTCTGGTTCGCACTCCTCGGCGCGCTCACCTTCTGGGTGCTCATCCCGGCGGGTCACCAGATCATGGACGCGCTCCAAGAGCGCCGCAACGCGCAGTAAGCCGACACGACGCCGTCTCTGCTCCTCTCATTTCGATTCGCGTCGCTGAAAAGTCCCTCAGAATAGCGGTCGCGTTCGGCGCGGTCTCCCGCGTCGGATTGGAAAAACTCTAATGAGTCTCGCCCCGACGGTCCTGTATGCACCCATTACAGTTCCTCGTCCCGCTCGACCAGTTGGCGGCGGTCGAACCGGTCGTCCCGCACGTGGCGCTCGCGCTCGTGCTTGCGAACTTCGCGACGCGTTTTCTCGGCCATCGGTCGCACGTCCGGCAGGCCGAGGAGGGTGGTGAGGAGGCCATCTCCCGGTATCTCCCGCACACGATCACTTCGGGCGCGCTCGTGGTGACCTCGTTCCTCTTCTTGGTCGTCGAGCCGCACGGCGGCATGGTGCTGTCCGTGCTGGTCGTCGGGATGTTCGTCACCGACTTCTTCGAGTTCGAAGCGCGCAAGGTCGAAGCCCGCACCGACAAACCGCTCGAACGCCCGAACGGCTCGCTCGTCGCCGCGGGGCTCGTGCTCCTGTACGCCGGGTTCCAGAGTCTCTTCTTCCTCGTCTCGGACTACTGGAGCCTCATCGTCTAAGCCCGCGACGCTCGCTTTTCGGCGTCGCGCTTCGCACCGCGCACGAGGAACACGTATTTTCGTCACGTCGAGCGCCGCGGCTCGACGGCTCAGTCGCGTCGAACGCGGCGCTCACTCGACCAGCATCGGGACGCTTCCGTCGCGGTCGACGACCACAGACTCCGACGGAGGGACTTCCCGGATGACCTCGTCGTCGGCGACGAGCGAGACGGGGGCGTCGTCGCGTTCGACCGACAGTCTGACCGGGGGTTGAAGCACCCACGAGTTCGTCTGGGTCGCGTACGGCGAGACGGGAACGACCGCGAGCCCGGCGGCCGGGCCGACGACCGCGCCGCCAGCGGCGCGCGCGTAGCCGGAGCTTCCGAGCGGTGTGGCGACGACGACGCCGTCGGCGCGGAACTCGTCGACCGAGGTCCAGCGCGCCGCCGCGTGCGACTCGTCGGGCGGGTCGGACGAAAACGGGACCGCCGCCTCCGCGTGGGCGACGCCGTACTCGGAGATGTGCGCCGGCTCGCTCGTGACGAGCATCGCGTCGAGGAGCGCGCGGCCCACCGCGTCGCCGCCGACGCGGAGCGAGAGCGTCGGATGGTCGACGACCCGGCCGTCGCCCGCGGCGAACGCGGACAGCCGGGCTCCGAGGTCGCGCCGCGGCGTGGCCCACGGCGCACCGCAGTCGACGGGGACGACCGGACACGCCCACTCGGAGCCGAGCGCGACCGTCGAGAGCGCCGACTCGCCGACCGCGACGACGGCGTCCGCGTCGGCCGGCTCCGATTCGACCGACGCACCGGCCGCTCTGACGGCGGTGGCGACCGAGTCGTCACCGACGATACCGAATTTCATCGTCGTCCACCCGCGGCGAGCCCCCGTAGCATCGTCCCGTGCTACGCCGCGGCGAATAAAAGCCCTCGTGGTTCGGTCCGGTGGTGGGCGGCGCGGGCCGGGCGCGGACCGGGCGGTCGGGCGGTCGGGCGGGCCGGACGGGTGCTGTGCGTCGTCGACGCCTCAGAACGGCCAGTCGCCGGTGACTTTCATGCCTTCCGCTTGGTCTTCGGCTTCGAGCGCGGCCGCGATGTCGGCGGGGTCTGCGTGGGGTATCTCGCGGTCGGCGTCGGCGAGTTCGACGGTCAGTTCGGTCAGGAGAATCGCTTGCTCGCGGAGCGTCCGCGACTCCAGTTTCTCGATGGTGTCGGCGTGGGTGTGGCCCCAGCCGCGGCCGCGGCCCTCCTTTTCGCTGCCGACCATGTACGCCGGGACGCCGTGGGCGACGAACGGCCAGTGGTCGCTGTGCGGGAGCTGTTCGGGCAGCGTCGAAACGTCGTGGTCGAACCGCTCGGCGACGGTCTCGGCGGCGGCTTCGAGTTCGTCGAAGCCGTGGGTGGTGAGCTTGAGCGTCCGCCCGGCGACGACGCCGTCGTTGTTGACGATTGCTTTCACGTCGCTTCGGGCGTCGCCGAGGCGTTCGGCCTCGTGCTCGGAGCCGACGAGGCCGACTTCCTCCGCGCCGAAGCAGACGAATCGGACGCGCGTGTCGAGTTCGTCCTCGCGGGCGGCGAGCGCGCGGGCGACTTCGACCACCATCGCGGTGCCCGCGCCGTTGTCCATCGCGCCCTCGGCGATGTCGTGGGCGTCGAGGTGGCTCGTGACGAGCACCTCCTCGTCGGTGTCGGGGCCGAGTTCGGCGTGGACGTTCCCGCTTTCGGCCGCGGGCGCTTCGCAGGTCACGTCGACGGTCACTTCGTCGCCGTCGAACCGGCGGCGGAGGCGTGCGCCGACCTCTTTGCTCACGCCGACCGCGGGGATGTCACCGATGGGCGCGTCGGCGGTGCCGACGCTCCCCGTGGGCGGGAGTTGCCCGGGGACGTGGTTGGCGAAGACGAACGCGGCCGCGCCGGCCTCGACGGCGTAGTAGTACTTCTCGCGGCGGTGGATGAAGCGGTCGTAGTGGTCGGGGACCGTCGTGGAGACGACGACGACCTTCCCCGAGAGGTCGCGGTCGAAGTCCTCGGGGAGACCGTAGCCGAGGTCGACCAGGTCGCCGCTCGCGGTGCCGGCTGGACTGCGCGGGAGCGCGATGCAGTCTTGGGTGGTGTCGGCGGCGTAGACGGCGCTGTCGCCGCGCTCCCAGCCCTGAATCTCGAAGGGGTCGATGCGGGCGTTCCGCGCGCCGACGCGTTCGAGGGCGTCTCGCGTCGCCTCCATCGCCTCGCGCTCGCCGGGCGAGCCGGTCATCCGGTTGCCGATGTCGACGAGTCGCTCTAAGTGGTTCCAGCCGACCTCGCTGGTGAACGTGTCGCCTATCCAGTCACTCATAGTGGACCGTCTCGCGGGACCGTGGTAACCGTTGCGATGGGTCGAAAACGCGGCGGTGATGAGCGGAGAAATCGGCCGACATCGGCGGGACGCCCGCTTCGTCGCGTCGCGGCCGCGAGCGCGGGTGAGCGAGCGCCGAACCGCGACGCCGCCCGCGGGCGAGCGGCAGGTTCAAGGACCATCTATCACGTACGTTCATCCATGACCGACGTGCGAATCGCCGGGGTCGGGCTGACGAAGTTCGGCAGTCACCCCGAGCGAACCGGCCGCGACCTGTTCGCGGAGGCCGCCCTCGCCGCCCGCGAGGACGCCGGCGTCTCCCGCGACGACTACGAGGAACTCTTCTACGGCAACTTCATGGGGGAACTCGCCGAGAAACAGGGCCATCAGGGGCCGGTCATGGCCGAGGCCGCCGGCCTCGACTGCCCCGCGACCCGCTACGAACAGGCCTGTGCCTCCGCGGGCGTCGCCTTCCGACAGGCCGTCGCGACGATTCGGAGCGGCGCGGCCGACGTGGTCCTCGCCGGCGGCATGGAGCGCATGAACAACCTCGGCACCGCCGAGGTGACCCAGTCGCTCGCCATCGCCGCGGACGAACTGTTCGAGGTCCGCGCGGGCGTCACGTTCCCCGGCGCGTACGCGCTCATGGCCCGCGCGTACTTCGACGCCTTCGGCGGCGACAGCGAGGACCTCGCGCACATCGCGGTGAAGAACCACGCCAACGCGATGCAGAACGACTACGCGCAGTTCCACCGCGAAATCACGGTCGACGACGCGCTCGAAAGCCCCGTCGTCGCAGACCCGCTTTCCCTCTACGACGCCTGTCCCATCACCGACGGCGCGAGCGCGGTCGTCCTCGTCAGCGACGACTACGCCGAGCGCCACGGCCTCGACGCGACCGTCTCCGTCACCGGGTCGGGACAGGGCGGCGATAAGGCGGCGCTCCAAGACAGACCCCACCTCGCGCGGACGCCCGCCGCGACGAAGGCCGCCGACGCCGCTTACGCGGACGCCGGCATCGGCCCCGACGACGTGGACGTGGCCGAGGTCCACGACTGCTTTACCATCGCCGAGGTGCTCGCGCTCGAATCCCTCGGCCTCTACGACCACGGCGAGGGCGTCGGCGCGGCCGCCCGCGGCGAGACGACTCGCGACGGCGACCTCCCGGTGAACCTCTCGGGCGGCCTCAAGGCGAAGGGCCACCCCGTCGGCGCGACGGGGACCGCCCAAGTCGTCGAGATGACGAAGCTCCTGCGCGGCGACCACGGCAACAGCGACGCCGTCCCCGATGCCCGCGTCGGCGTCACCCACAACGCGGGCGGGACCGTCGCCAGCGCGGTCGTCCACGTCTTGGAGGTGGACCGATGACCGACACCGGCTACGACGAGTGGCTGGCCGCAATCGCGGACGGCGAGGGCTACTACCTCGCGTGTCCCGACGGCCACGGCTCGCTCCCGCCGCGGCGCTCCTGTCCGCACTGCGGCGCGGCCGAGTTGACCGAGGAACCGCTCCCGGCGACGGGCGAGATACGCACCTTCACCGAGGTGCACGTCCCCGCGCCGAACTTCGCAGACGAAGCGCCCTACGTGACGGCCGTCGCGTCGTTCGGCCCCGTCAAGCTCACGGGCGTCGTCCGCGGCCTCCCCGCCGACGAGGTGGACCTCGGCACGACCGTCTCGGTCGGCGTGGGCGAGAACGCGACGACCGACGAGCGGTTGGTCGTGTTCCGGCCCGCGGGCGAGTAGGCGCATCGCCGCGCGACCACTTACTCGTCGCGCGCCTCCGCGGCCTCCAGCGGCGAGCGCCAGCCGAAGACGTACGACCCGAGGAGCCACGCCCAGAACCCGGCCGCGAGGAGCGAGATGGCACCGTACAGGAACAGCGAGAACAGCGACAGGGAGTCGAACATCGGTTCGGTGATTGAATTGCCGCGGCGACGCTCAGTCGAGGGCGTCGCGGACGGTGTCGACGAAGGCGTTCGGGAACTCGACGTGCGGGAGCAGCATCGCGTCGTCGAAGACGACGAGCGTGCAGTCCGCGGCGTCCGCGAGGTCGCGGCCCCGCTTCAGCGGCGTGATGTCGCTCTCGCGGCCCCAGACGAGCGTCGTCGGCACGTCGAGCGCCGCCAGCGCCTCGCCGAGGTCGACATCGGTGTTGAGGTAGCCGGAGATGAACGACGCCGGCGCGAAGCGCGCGCCCTCCTGATGAGCCGTTCGCCACTCGTACTCCTGCCACTCCTCGCCCGCCTTCTCGGGGTCGTAGTAGCCGTGGTCGGCGTTGAAGTAGCGAATCGACGGCCGGGAGGCGACGACGTTGAACAGCGCCTCGCCGACGACCGGCGCGCGGACGAGTTCGCGGAGCCACTCCTTCGGGTCGGGGCCGCCGCGCGACGTGGGACAGACGAGGACGAACCGCGAGACGGACACGTCGTCCCGCTCCGCGGCGGCGACGGTGTACGCGGCCGTGAGCGACGAGGCGATGACCGCGGGGTCGTCGTACTCCGCGAGGAAGTCGCCGACGAAATCCTCGTAGAGCGCGGGCGAGTAGTACAGCGCCGGGCGGTCCGACAGGCCGAACCCGGGGAGGTCGGGCGCGACGACGTGGTAGTCCTCGGCGAGCGTCGAAAACACCTCGCGGAACTCGCCGGACGACCCCGCGGCGTTGATGCCGTGGAGGAGAACGAGCGTCGGGTCGTCTTCGCTCCCGGCCTCGACGTACGACACGTCCATGCCGCGCCATCGATACGTCCCGTGCGACCCGGACAGCGGCGGTTCGAGGGGTTCAACGCGCTTCGAGAGGGCCGCGTTGGCCGCGGCGGTGAGGCCGACGCCGGCGGCGGCCAGTCCGATGGCTCGTCGGAGTTTCATGTCACGTAGATGGCGCGCGGTGACCTTAATTCGCCCGCCCGTGGCGGGATGGTGGGCGGGGCAAACGTCGTCTTGGCCTCGGCCGGCGTCAGTCGGCTCGGTCGTCCAGACACTCCCGGAGCGGTTCGAGCACGTCTTCAGCGACCGCGTAGGGGTCGGTCTCCTTTTCGACGACGGCCTGAGCGAACTCCTCGACTCCGCCGCGTCGGTCGAGTTCGGCTTCGAGGAGCCGGTTCACGTCGCTTCGGAGGAGCTGTCGAATCTCCTCGCCCGCGCGTTTGCGAGCCTTCTCGTCCAGTTCGCCGGAGGCGTCGAGGTAGTCGCGGTGGTCGTCCAGCGTCTCGACCAGCTCCTCGATTCCCTCGCCGGTCGTGGCGACGGTTTCGAGGACTTGCGGCGTCCAGACGAGGGGTTCGTCGGCGTTGGAAGGGTCATCCTCGGCGTCGCTTTCGGCGTCGCTCGCGTCCGCGTGCCCGCCGTGGTCGCCACCGTGGCCGGCGTCGTCGAACGCCGCGGCCCCGTGGTGGCCCGTATCGAGGTTCGCCCGCGGGTCGTCGCGGAGGTGAATCATCTCTTGGAGTTCCGCGACGGTACGCGACGCGCCCTCCATGTCGGCCTTGTTGACGACGAACAGGTCGCCGATTTCGAGGATGCCCGCCTTGAGCATCTGCACGTCGTCGCCGCTGCCGGGTTGGACGAGGACGACGACCGTGTCCGCGGTCTTCACCACGTCCACCTCGTTTTGCCCCGCGCCGACCGTCTCGATGATGATTCGGTCCTTCCCGAAGGCGTCGAGCGCCTTCACGGCGTCCGCGGTGGCGGTCGAGAGGCCGCCGAGCTGGCCGCGGGCGCTCATCGACCGGAAGAACACGTCCATGTCACCGACGTTCGAGGCCATGCGGATGCGGTCGCCGAGGACGGCCCCGCCGGTGTACGGCGAGGAGGGGTCCACGGCGATGACGCCGACCGTCTCGCCCTGGTCGCGGTAGTGCTTCGCCAGTTTGTCCACGAGCGTCGATTTGCCGGCACCCGGACTGCCCGTGATACCGACGACGGACGCGTCGCCCGTGTGCGCGTGGAGTTCCGAGACGATGTCGCGGTAGCCCGGCGACTGCGACTCGATTTTCGTGATGGCGCGCGCGAGCGCCCGGTGCTCGCCGTCGAGGAGTCGCTCGACGAGGTCGGATTCGACCGCCCGACTCATCGTCACGGTCGCTCGGGCGCGTGTTCCTTCACGAAGTCGATGGTCTCCTGCATCGGCGTGCCGGGGCCGAAGATGGCGTCGACGCCCTCTTCGAGGAGACCGGGTCGGTCTTCTTCGGGGATGATGCCGCCGACGATGACGAGCGTGTCGTCGAGCGCGCCGTACTCTTCGAGGCCCGCCATCACCTTCGGGACGAGCGTGTTGTGCGCGCCGGAGAGGATGGAGATGCCCAGCACGTCAACGTCCTCTTGGACCGTCGCCTGGATGATTTCGTCCGGGGCGCGATGCAACCCCGAGTAGATGACTTCGAATCCCGCGTCGCGGAAGGCGCGAGAGATGACGTGTGCGCCGCGGTCGTGGCCGTCCAGTCCCACCTTGGCGATGAGACACCGGATCGTTCGCTGTTCGGAGTCCGCGCTCATAGACGGGGATTCGATGTCCCGCGCTTTGACTCTAACGGAAAATAAGGATATACTGTTCGCCGGCGTTTCGTCAGTTCTGCTCGCGGACGACGACCGTTCCCGCGAGTCGGTCGCCGACGCGTTGTCGCTTGTCACTAATCGCCATCACGATGAACCCGACGACGTAGTAGAAGAACCCATCAATGATTCGAAGGATATTCCGCATGAACGACGACCCGATGTCACAGGTCGACCCGTCTTCTTTCACGACTTTGATACCGAGCAGTCGCTTCCCGACGGTCTGACCGTCCCACAGTCCTTCGAGCAGGAAAAAGTACCCGACAAAGGTAAGCAGACTCCCAAATATACCGATTCCCAGTCCGGCGGCTGCTCCGCCTGCGTCGCCAGTCGCACCTCCGAGAACACCAAACACCGTGAATACGATGTACGCGAGGAAGATGCCGACAAAAGTGTCTATGAGCTGTGCGCCGATTCGGGCACCGAGAATGTCGGTGTCGTCACGAGTCGGCTCGTGGTTGTAACCTTCCATCTTCGAACGAAAAGTGATTATTTGGCGTCATAAGCGTTCGTCTCTAACTATTGGTTTTGATATTTTGTCGGTGAACGCGTCAGAAGTGAAAATATAAACGGAGAGAAGAGGTCGTTAGACGTACTCATCGAGGAAGTCCGCTATCTGAGAGTACGCCTCGATTCGATTCTCTAGTTTGGTAAATCCGTGACCCTCGTCGTCGAAGATGAGTTCGCGGACGTGGGCGTGTTCTCTCGCCTCCTCGACGAGTTGGTGGGCCTCGCTGACCGGCACCCGCGGGTCGTTCTCGCCGTGGAGGACGAAAAGCGGCGCGCGAATCGTCTCGACGTTGTTGATGGGCGAGATGGATTCGAGGAACTCGCGGTCGTCCTCGAGCGAGCCGTACTCCGCCTCGCGGAGTTCGCGCCGCCAGTCGCCCGTGTTTTCGAGGAACGTCACGAAGTTCGCGATGCCGACGATGTCGACGCCGGCGGCCCAGAGGTCGGGGTACTCGGTCATCGCCGCGAGCACCATGAAACCGCCGTACGAGCCGCCCATGGCGACGATTTTCTCCGGGTCGACCGCCGGGTGGTCGTGAAGCCACTCGACGGCGGCCTCGATGTCGGCGACGGAGTCCATCCGCTTTTCCACGTCGTCGAGGTGGCCGTAGGCCTTCCCGTAGCCCGCCGACCCGCGGACGTTCGGCTCGAAGTAGGCGTATCCCCGCGAGAGGAAGTACTGCTTGACCGCCGAGAACGACGGCCGGCGCTGGGACTCCGGCCCGCCGTGGATGTCCACGATGACGGGCGTCTCCCCCTCCGGCGACTCCTCGGGGAGCGTGAAGAACGCCGGGATGTCGCGGCCGTCGAACGTCGGATACCGGACGAGTTCGGGCGGGACGAACGTATCGCGGGGGATGCCCGCCGTCGCCGCGAGCGTCCACCGCTCGGCGTCGCCCGTGGCCAACTCGACCACGTAGACGTTCGCGGTGTCGGCGCTGGCGGTGACGGTGACCGCGGCGCGCTCGCCGTCCGGCGAAAAGGAGACGCCGCCGGCGACGCCGTTCGGCAGGTCGGGTTGGGGGAGCGCGTCGATGCGGTCGGGCGCGGTGAGTTCACCGAAGGTGAGTTCGGTGTAGCCCTCGACGTTCCGCGAGTAGACGAGTCGGCGCGAGTCGTGGTCGATGCTGAGACCGTCCAGTTCGTGGTCACCGCCGGTCTCGACGGTGGTGAACTCGCCGGAAGCGAGTTCGTAGCGGACGAGTTCCAGCGTGTCGCTCCCGCGGTCGGTCACCATGTAGACGTTCTCGCCGTCGGGACCCCACTCGGGGCTCTGGAAGCGGACGGTTCCCTGATGCGGCGTGAGGTGGGTCAGCTCGCCCGCGGCGAGGTCGAGAACGGACACGTCCTGGTCGAAGTTCGAGTACGCTTCTTGGACGATGAGCTTCGAGTCGTCGGGCGAGAAGCCGCCGACGGTGAGCCAGCCGTCGCCCTCGTGGACGAGTTCGGCGTCGGTTCCGGCCCCGTTTCGGGCCTGCACGTACACGTCGAAGACGGCGTTGTCGCGGCGGTTCGAGGTGAACGCGAACCGCTCGCCGTCGCGGCTCCAGCCGCCCCAACGGTGCTTGGCGTCGGGGTGTTCGGTCAGGTTCTCGATGACGCCGGTGTCGGGTTCGAGCCGGAACAGCTGGGCGCGCTCGTTGCCGCCTTTGTCCATGCCGAAAGCCAGTTCGGGGCGCTCGGGCGACCACGAGGCGAAGGTGACGCGCTCCTCGTAGAACGTCCGCTGTTCGGGCCACGCGCCGGGCGAATCGACCGTCCAGACCTGCGGGACGCCCGTCGTGTCCATGAGGAACGACAGGCGTTCGCCGTCGGCGGAGAACGAGGCGCCGTAGGCGCTCCTGATGTTCAGGTAGCGCTCGATGTCGTACGTTCGCATACCTCGAATTGCCCCGGCGACGAGAAATCGGTTTGGGTGTCAGAAGTCAGAGAGACGGGTGTCCTCGCGGTCGGTCCAGCCGCGCATCTTCGCGTAGGCCTCGGGGTTCGTCGGCACGCCCTCGGTGTTGAGCAGGCGCTCGGGGTACAGTTCGAAGGCGATGCCGATGAGCTGGTACTCCAGTTCTTCGAGGTACGGCCGCGTGTCGGGGTACGGCCCCTCCGTGCCGACCGCCCACGGCTCGACCCAGAAGTACACCGGTTCGCGGAGCCGCGGCGGGTCGGTCGAATCGAACAGCGCCTCTACCCAGCGGTCGTACTTCCCCGGCCCGTCGTCGCGGAAGGCGGCCGACGAGAGGTCTCCGAAGTGGTAGTAGTTCCCGTACCCCCAGCGCGCGAGTTTGCCGTCGTTGGTGTCGACGTTCCGCAGATTGCTGTTGAGGTCGGTGCCGGACGCGCCGAACTTCCCGCACTTGCCGAGGTATCGGGGGACGACCTCGTCGCCGTCGAGGGTGTACATCATGTAGACGAGCCCTTCGTAGCGGCCCTCGCGGCGGTCGTAGTCGGTGACGACGCGGCCGCCGGCCTCGCGGAGCCGCCGCTCCATGCGTTCGCCGCGGCGGAGCGTCCGCCGGCCGGAGCGACCGTACGCGATGGTGTCGACGGTCCCGTCGGCGGTCGTCTCGAACAGTGAAATCGGGTCCGCGGCGTCGACGAAGCGGTCGACGAAGCGGTCCCAGAGCGCGCGTTTCGTCTCGGTCACGCGACGACCGAACTCAGATCATGCCTTCGGCCTTGAGGCCGGCGATGATGTCGTCGACGAGGCTCTCGGCGTCCTCGTACGGGAAGTCCTGATGCTTGCCGAGCTTGGCGGCCAGCTCCATCGCCGTGACGGTCACGTCGTCCGTCTTGAACTTCGTGCCCGGACCGTTCGGGAGCGCGGGGACGAGCGACATCTGATTTTCCACGGGGAAATCCGCGTTTTCGAACGCGTCCATGAACTGCTCGCGGAGCTGAGATTCGGTATCGGACATACGGTGTACCTTCGGAGAGAACTGGAAAAGCGTTCCGGAAAAACAATGACTATATTTAGAGTTCTTCCGAGACGGCGCGGCGGACCATCGAGTGCCGGCACGGTCGCCCGGGACTGATGGACTTATCTACACCGGCAATTCATGCACTCGCATGGAGTTCGACTTCGACCGCCTGAAGCAGCTTACCGAGACCAGCGGCGTCCCCGGCTACGAAGACCGCATCCGCGCGCTCGTCCGCGAGGACCTCGAAGCGACGACCGATTCCGTCCGCATCGACGGGATGGGCAACGTCGTCGGCACCATCGAGGGCGAGAGCGACTACGAGGTCGCCGTCGCGGCCCACATGGACGAAATCGGCTTCATGGTCCGCCACGTCAACGACGAGGGCTTCCTGCAACTCGACGCCCTCGGCGGCTGGGACCCTCGCGTCCTGAAGGCCCAGCGCGTGACCGTCCACGCGGAAGACGAAGACCTCACGGGCGTCATCGGCTCGGTTCCCCCGCACACGCTGACTGAAGAACAGAAGCAGCAGGAGCCGAAGGTCGAGGACGTGTACGTCGACCTCGGCCTGCCCGCCGAGACCGTCGAGGAGACCGTTTCCGTCGGCGACCTCGTGACGATGGAACAGACGACCGTCCGCATGGGGAACCACGTGACGGGGAAGGCCATCGACGACCGCGTCTGCCTGTTCGCCATGCTGGAGGCCGCCAAACGCATCGAGAACCCCGAGGTGACGATTCACTTCGCCGCGACGGTCCAAGAGGAAGTCGGCCTCCGCGGCGCGCAGGCGCTCGGCGTCGACCTCGACCCCGACCTCGCGCTCGGCCTCGACACCACCGTCGCCAACGACGTGCCCGGCTTCGACCCCGCCGACCACGTCACGAAACTCGGTGCGGGCGCGGGCATCAAGCTCAAGGATTCGAGCGCCATCGCCAACCCGAAGGTCCACCGCCGCCTCCGGCGCGTGGCCGAGGACAACGACATCGCCTACCAGATGGAACTGCTCCCCGCGGGCGGCACCGACACCGGCGGTTTCCAGAACAGCTACGGCGCGAAGCCGGTCGGCGCGATTTCGATGCCGACGCGCTACCTCCACACCGTCACCGAGAGCGTCCACGAGGACGACGTGGTCGCCTACATCGACCTCCTGACGGCCTTCCTGGAGGGCGAGACGGGCGAGTTCGACTACACGCTGTAAGCGACCCTCGGGAGACGAGCCCGAAAGCGACCCTCGTCGGCGCGGCCGACATCGCGGGGTCACCCCCCTATATCGAGGCGGGGTCACCCCCCTATATCGAGGCGCGACACCCCCGACCGGCGGACGAGAACCAAAGTATTCACTACAAGCCCACACCAAGCGGCGGACATGACCGACGGCAACGTGGATATGTCTCGGCGGGCGTTCCTCGGGGCGGCCGCTGGCGGCGCGGCGGTCGCCGCCACTTCCGGCACGGCCGCGGCGCAGACGGAAGAACCGGACTTCGGCGGCCACCTCGACGGCATCGACGGAGGGTACGAAGACCTCCGCGGCCAAAGCGAGGTCACCATCGAAGTGGGCGCAGAAGGTAACGGCGGCGCACTCGCGTTCTCCCCCGCGGGCGTCTGGATAGACACCGGCACGACCGTGACGTGGGAGTGGACCGGCGAAGGCGGCGGCCACAACGTCGTCGCGAGCGAGGGCGCGTCGCTCGACTCCGGCGCGGCCGTCTCCGAGGCCGGAAGCACCTACGAGTACACCTTCGAAGAGGGCGACGCGGGCATCACGAAGTACCACTGTGTGCCCCACGAGGCGCTCGGGATGCTCGGCGCGGTCGCCGTCGGCGGCGACGTGCCGACCGTCAGCACCGGCGGTGGCGGCGGCCCGAGCCGCCCGCAGGTCCCCGACAGCGCGAAGTCCCTCGGCGTTGCGACGACGTTCGCGATGATCGCGACGCTCGGCCTCGCGTACTTCTTCATGAAGTACGGCGGCGACTACGACGTCCAGGACTGACGCGGTCGTCACTCCTCTCGACTGTTGCCAGTCGCGAGCGGCCGCGCTCGCCCGAATTCGGTCGCCGTCACGACAGCCGCCACCGCGACAGCCGCCGCGGCGGTCGACTCAGAAGAAGCCGTAGTCGTCGCGCTCGGCCTCGTAGACCGATTCGTACTGCTCGATGACTCGCCGGAAGTCGTAGCGCGCGAAGTCGTCGTCGACCGTCTCGTGGTCGTACCGGCGGGCGGCGACGATTTCGTCCGCCAGCTCTTGGGGACTCGTGACGAGCGACCCGCGCTCGCGCCCCTCGACGAGTTCGTGGGCCGACGACCGCGCCTGATACTCGACGATAGACACACAGCCGCAGGCGAGCGCCCACAGCAGGTTCGTCGCGAAGGGCTCGACCGTCGCGGTCTGCGCGAAGACGTGCGCGCCCTTCATGATTGGCACCGCCTCGTTCGCGGAGAGTTCGCCGAGGAACTCCACGCGGTCGTCGATGCGGAGGTCGCGGGCGGTCTGTTCGGCCGTCGAGCGCTCGGGGCCGTCGCCGATGACGACCGCGGACCAGTCCTTGTCGCGGAGTTCCGCGAGCGCGAGGAGGAAGCTCTCGACGTTCGCGTGCTCGTCGAGGTCGCGGGCGTACACCACGTCCGCGCGCTCATCGGCGTCGGCGCTCCGGACGAGGTCCATGTTGATGGGCTCGGGGACGAGATGGGTCGAATCGACCGCCGCGCCGAGTTCGCGAACCTGCGTGCGGACCATCTCCGAGGGGACCAAGACGGCGTTCGGGGACTTCGCCGCCCGCCGGTAGGCCCGCGAGCCGCCGCGGTCGTCGCGGGTCCACCAGTCGGCGACGACCGGCGTCCGGAGGAACCGCGCCGCGGTCCTGACCGCCGTGACGTGCGACGGCGGGTAGCTCGCGACCTGAATCACGTCGGGTGAGACCTCGCGGAGGGCGAAGGGGACGCGAGAGGCGAAGCCGCCGACGGCGGGCGTGTCAGTCACGCGGTGATAGGTCACCCCGTCCTGTTTGAACTCGACAACCTCGCCGTCCCACCACTTCGCACAGAGCACCGTCACCTCGTGGTCGCGCTCGGCGAGGAGTTCGGCCGTTCGTCGGAGCCGTCTGGTCGCTCCCGTCTCCTCGTGGTGCGTCGTGTACATCGAGACGAGCGCGACTCGCATATTCGCCGCCACTACGTCGCGCAATAAAAATCCACAGTTTTCGAGGACGCGACGCGACCGGGAACCGGAGCGCCGCGGGGAAACGGTTCGCCGGGGCGACGCGCCTCAGACCCCGACGACGGGCGCGAGGAGCGCGCCCGCGGACTCGACGGCGGTGACCGTGTACTCCCAGCTATAGACGTGGTTGAGAAGCAGGTACGTCACGACGCCGAGCGCGAGGGACACGAGCCACGCGCCGGCCGCGATACGGCCGACTTTGCGGTGGGGCGTCTCGGTCCGGAGTTCGCGCTCGGAGTGGGTTATCCCGAGGATGAGCGCGTAGAGGACGACCGGCACCGAGACGATAGAGAGGATGATGTGAATCGCCAGCATCGCAAGATACGGGTAGTACGCGAACGCGGGGCCGACGAACTCCTTGGTGCCGCCGCCGCCGATTTTCGCGAGATACATCACGAGGAAGACGAGGATGAGGCCGAACGACGTGCCCATCGCGGCCGCGTGCTTCCGGACCTCGTCGCGGCGAATCCAACGCCAGCCCGCCGCGATGACGAGGACGTTCACCGTGTTCACGACGGCGATGGCGTCCGAGAGGAGATTCACCTGTGGGAGCGACAGGTCGGGAAAGACCCTCCCGGGGACGACGCCGAGGAACGTCCCGATGACGAGGGCGTACCCGACCACCGAGAGGACGGCGGTCGCGGCCGCGGGGTGTTCCTTCAGGGGGTTGTCTGCGCTCGCAGTTGCCATGGGCGGTGGTTGGGAAGACGGCGTATTCCGTCTTCGGGTTCCGGACGGGCTTCGAGGGGTGGACCCTCCGCCCACGGTGCGACCGACCGGGTTAGATGACGCCGGTGATGGTCGCAGCCTCGATGGCCGCCTCCTCGCTCACGCCGTTGCCGAGAATCGTGTAGCGGTCGCGAATCTCGTGGGCGGTCGTGAGCGCCTCGATAATCGTCTCGTCGTCGATGCCGAGTTCGTCCGCGGTCGTCGGCGCGCCCATCGTCGACAGGGCGTCGCGGATGTCGGTCCACTCGCCGCGCGCGCCGCTGTGGAAGTACTCGGTCATGATGGAGCCGACGCCGACCTGATGGCCGTGGAGGGCGCTCCCGGGCGCGATGCGGTCGAGCTGGTGCGAAAAGAGGTGCTCCGCGCCCGACGCGGGGCGCGAGGAGCCGGCGATGGACATGGCGACGCCCGAGGAGACGAGCGCCTTCGTCACTATCCACGCGGACTCTTCGAGGCCCGGTTTGATGGAGTCGGCGCTGCCGACGAGCATCTCGGCGGTCATCTGCGAGAGCGCGCCCGCGTACTCGGAGTACTCGACGTTCTTCAGGCGGTGGGCCAGCTCCCAGTCTTTGACCGCGGTGTAGTTCGAGATGATGTCGGCGCAGCCGGCGGTCGTGAGCTCCCACGGGGCCTCCGCGAGCAGTTCCGTGTCTGCGACGACCGCGAGCGGCGGGTCGGCGGCGACCGAGTGGCGGGTGTCGCCCTCGGGAATCGACGACCGACCCGAGACGATGCCGTCGTGGCTCGCCGCCGTCGGGACCGAGATGAAACCGCAGTCGAGGCGGTCGGAGGCCATCTTCGCCACGTCGATTGGCTTGCCGCCGCCGAGGGCGATGAGGTAGCCCGCGTCGGCCTCGCGGGCCGCGTCGACGACGCGCTCGACCGACTCGAAGCTCGCGCGGTCGAGAGAGATAGACGTGATGCCGTCGAACTGGTCGCGGACCCGGTCGCCGGCGATGCGGTCGGGCGACGGACTGGTGACGAGAAACGGGTCGCCAGAGAGGTACAGCTCGTCGACCGCGGCCGAGAGGTCGTCGAGCACGCCGTGGCCCTGAAGCACGTTCCGGGGCAGCTTAATCCACGTCGATTTATCGAACATACGCGGGAATCGACCACCACGGTTCATAGTGTTTCTCGTCTCGCCGGCCGGAACGCCGTCGGTTCCGTCACCTCGACCGCGGGGCAGTCGTCCGGTTTCGGGTGACCGGTGGGACAATATCTCAACGTAGCAGACCGTAGTTTGATTTATCACGTTTCGACTCGCAGAAAAGATGCCCACAGACGGGTGGGTAGATAACTCATGGCACGTAGACGGCAGTTTCTCGCGACGACAGCAGCAGCGCTCTCCGGACTCACGGCCCTCGGAAGCGGCCCCGCGGCCGCCGCGTCGGTCCCCTACGCCTCGACGCGCGACCACTTCGACGACGACGGCTCGCTCGCGTCCGGTCACACCGCCCGCGGCTACGACACCTCCGGCGACGTGCCCGGCGTCGACGCCGGGTGCGCCGCAGACCTGACCGTGTTCGTCCACGGCTGGGACAAGGACGGCGACGACCCCGAAGCGGCCGCCCTCGACAAGATAGCGACGGCCGACGCCGAACTCGACGCCGCCGGCTACGGCGGCACGGTCGTCGGCTACACGTGGGACAACGACAAGGGCGGTGGCCTGGACTACGGCTGGGGCGAATCGCAGGACATCGCCCAAGCGAACGGCCGCAAGCTCGCACAGTTCGCCGTCGACCTCAAGGCGACCTGTCCGGACGCGACCCTCCGGTTCGCCAGCCATTCGCTCGGCGCACAGGTGGTCTTCAGCGCCCTCCGCACCCTCGACGGCCGAAGCGACTGGACCGACCCGAGCCACGAAGTGGCGACCGTCCACTCGTTCGGGGCCGCGACCGACAACGAGGTCCCCGGCGAGGAGGAGGGACGAGCCACCTACGAGGCCATCCGCGACCGGACCGGTCACGTTCACAACTACTACAACCAGGCCGACGACGTGCTCCAGTGGGTGTACAACGCCATCGAGTTCGACCAGGCCCTCGGCGAGACGGGTCTCGAAGACGGCGACACGCCGCCCGCGAACTACACCGACCACGACGTGGAGGGACAGGTCGGCGACGACCACAGCAACTACCTGCACACGATTGCCGACGACATCGTCGACGATATGTAGCGAGCCGAGGCCCCATTTTTCCGCGCGTCAGAGCACGAGCGACCGCACCGCGTCCCAGATGAAGACGACGCCGAAGCCGCCGAGGACGACGGCGCTGACGGCGGCGACGGCCGGCGCGAAGGAGTCGACGCGCTGTTCGGCCGCGACGAGCGCCGCGGGGAAGCCGGTCGCCCAGACCGCGATGCCGCCGAAGAAGCCGAGGATGAGCGCCGGGCTTCCCGTCTCCACGATGAGGAGGTTCGCCAGCGACGCTCCGAGATACGGCGTGTGGGCGAGTACGTCGACGGTGCCGGTCTCCAAGAGGCCGACGCCGATGGTGAGCCAGAACAGAATCTGGTAGGGGTTCGTCAGCGCGAGGACGAACGCCTTCGTGAAGCCGGCGCTGTCCTCGTCGGGGTCGGCGGCCTCGCGGAACGTGGTGTCCATCTCCTGTACCGCGCCGTAGGCGAAGTAGAGCATGAGGACGCCGCCGGCACCGACCATGACGGCCTGCACCGTCGGGAACTGCTTGACGAACGCGACGAGGCCGAGCGCCGCGAGGAGGAAAAACAGCGCGTCGGCGCTCATCGCGCCGAGGCCGGCGCGAGCGCCCGCGGTCCACCCGCGGACGACGCTCTCCTCGGCGATGACGGCGTTCATCGGGCCGGGCGGCGCGGCGAGCGCCAGCCCGAACACCAGCCCGGCACCCAGAGACGGGAGGAGGGTAGACATGGCTCTCTCTTGGGCGCGATACCGTGAAAAATGGCGCGGAAGCGACGGTGCGGAGGTCGTGACCGGCGAGCGGAGCGCGAGCGCGCGCCCGGTCAGAACAGCGCGAGGACGGCGTCGCTGACGATGCCGACGAGCGTCTCCCAGACGGAGAAGTCGGTGGCCATAGCGAGTAGGGTGTCGGCGGCGAAGAAGGCGAACAGGCCGGCCGCGCCGAGGTACGCCTTGCGCGTGTCGACCCGGCCCGAGAAGCGGTGGAAGAAGTACGCGTTGGCGATGCTCACGGGGATGATAGCGAGCATCTCGCCCGCCCAGATGGCCGAGGTCGCGCCGTACTGCACGGCCAGTCCGATGGTCACGATTTGGGTCTTGTCACCGAACTCGCCGGCGGCCATCATGGCGAAGATGGGGAGGAAACCGCCGAATCCCTGCGTCGACAGCTCGCGGCCGAACACCGTCGGCGCGTCGTCGAAGCCGGAGACGCCGCCGTCGGTGGTCGCGGCCTCGCTCCCCGCGGACGCGTCGGGCGCGGAGCGGTAGAGCAACACCGCGAACGTGGCGAACAGGACGGCGGTGATGGCGTCGAGCGCGGCCGGCGGGAGCGCGGTCTTGAGCGCCTGTCCGAGCATGATTTCGAGCGCCGTCCAGATTGCGAACGCCGAGCCCGCGGCCGCGACGACGACCTTCGGGTCGAAGCGGGTCGACAGCCCCGCGATGATGAACTGGACCTTCTCGCCCGGCAGGACCGCGAGTTGGGAGACGAGCGCGACGACGAGAATCTCCCACCAGCCGGTCACGCGGGCGACACCTCCTCGTTACTCGGCTCGTCGGGCGGTCGGACGCGAATCGTTCGGGCCACCGACTCCGGGAGGCTCTGCTCGCGGCCGCCGTCGCCGACGAGGACCGTCACCATCCCGAAGGGGGCGATATCGGTCACTTCGATGGTCGTGCCGGGCGTGACGCCCGCCTCGGAGAGATACTCCAGCTCCGCGGGGTCGCGGTCGCTGACGCGGGCGACGACGAGGCGGTCGCCCACCTCGCAGTCGGAGAGCGCCGACAGCCCCGAGGAGTCCGGGGGCGTGAGGTCGGCGCTCGGGATGGGGTCGCCGTGGGGGTCGACCTCGGGCTCACCGAGGGCGGCCGCGACCCGCTTTTCGAACTCCTCGCTGATGTGGTGTTCGAGCGCGTCGGCCTCGTCGTGGACCTCGCTCCACGAGTAGTCGAGGTGTTCGGTGAGGTACGCCTCCAAGAGGCGGTGGTGTCGGAGCACTTCGAGCGCGACCGTCTCGCCCTCCGTGGTCAGCTCGACGCCCTTGTACTTCTCGCGGTCGACCAGCCCGCGCTCTTCGAGCTTGCCGACCATGCTCGTCACGGTCGGCGGCGTCTTCCCGAGATACTCCGCGATGTCGGAGGTCGAAACCGGCGGTCCCTGCTCCATCTGGAGCGTATAGATAGCCTTCAGATAGTCCTCCATCACGTCGCTCAACATACCACGGATTAGATGCGTCTAAAGTAAAAATCTGATGGAGGTAACGAGCGCGTTCGAGCGGGGAACCAGTCGGCCGAATCGGGCGCTCAGACGCCCTGTCCTAGCAGGTCCGCGGAACCGGGGCTCAGACGCCCTGTCCCATCAGGTGGCTGCGGAGGATGTCGGCGTTCTTCGTCCCGGACTCGGTGTTGACGACGACGACCGTGTCGTCTTCGTCGAACTCGTCCGCGAGTACCCACGCGCCGGCGAGCGCGACGCCGCCCGCGGGACCGACCTCGACGCCGGCGGTCTGGGCCGCGGTGACGGCGGATTCGAGCGCGTCGTCGTCGCTGACGGCGACGGCCGCGCCGCCGGACTCGCGGACGGCGCGGAGCGCGAGCGACCCGCCCGCCGGGTCGGGAATCTCCAGTTCGCCGACGATGGTGTCCGGCTGGTTCCACGCCTCGTGGGCGTCGCTGTCGGCCTCCCAGGCGGTGGCGACCGGCGAACAGCCGACCGACTGCGCGGCGACGAGCTTGGGCATCGACTCGACCAATCCGAGTTCGACGAGGTCGGAAAAGCCCTTGTAGACGCCGTAGGCGAGTTCGCCGGTCGAGACGGGGACGACGACCCAGTCGGGGACCGACCAGTCGAGGCGCTCTGCGACCTCGTAGGCGATGGTTTTCGCGCCGTCGTGGCGGTAGGGGTTGTCGAACTCCTGGAGCGTGTGCCAGTCGCTTTTGAGCTGTTCGTGGAGCGCCGAGAGCGCGTCGGGGTAGCGCCCGCCGACGACCTTCATCTGGCCGCCGTGGACGTTCACCATGGCCTTGTTCGGGAACGGCGTCCGCGAGGGGACGAAGCCGTAGGAGCGGGCGTCGATGAGGCCCGCGTAGGAGGCCGCCGACTGCGCGCCGTTGCCGGGCGAGGCGTGCGCGACGACCTCGGCGTCGGCCTCGCGCGCGGCGGTGACGGCGAGCGAGAAGCCGCGGTCGAGGAACGTTCCGGTCGGGTTGCGGCCCTCGTCCTTGATGAGGAGCGAGCCGACTTCCGCCTCTTCACCGAGCGCGTCGGCCGAAACGAGCGGCGTCGCGCCCTCGTTGGCCGTCACCGGCTCCGCGAAGGGGAGCAGTTCGCGATAGCGCCACATCGTGTCGAAGGGGCGCCCGGCGAGCGTCTCGGCGTCCCACTCGACCGCGTCGAGGTCGTAGGTGGGGTCGAGCGGCGCGTCGGCGTCGCTCGCGCCGGTCGCGTCCGCGTCGTACTCGTCGCCGGTCTCGGTGCACACCAGCCCGGAGAAGCTGTCGGACGTCTGCATGGCCGGGGCTTACGGGGGGAGGGACTAAGCCCTTCCCGTCGGTCGATGGCCGCCACCCGTAGCGGCTTTGTGTCGCCCGTCCGAGAGACGGGGTATGGACGATAGCCACATCGCGGTCGTCGGCGCGGGCCTCGCGGGCCTCGTCGCCGCGCGACACCTCGCCGCCGACGGGGCCGACGTGACCGTCGTGGAGCGGCGCGACGGCGTCGGCGGGCGGGTCCGCACCCGGACGAAAGACGGCTTCACGCTCGACCGCGGGTTTCAGGTCCTCTTCACCGACTACCCCGCGGTCCGACGGGAACTCGACCTCGACGCGCTGGACCTCCGGCGGTTCACGCCCGGCGCGACCATCTGCCGACCGAGCAGGCGCGCGGTGCTCTCCGACCCCCTCCGCGACATCGGGAGCCTGTTCGAGTCCGTCCGCAACCCCGAGGTGACGACGAGCGACAAGCTCCGGACGCTGGCGCTCAGACAGGACGTGAGCACCCGCGACGAGGCGGACATCTTCGCCTCGGCCGACCGGAGCATCCGGTCGTACCTCCGCGACTGGGGCTTCTCCGAGGACTACATCGAGCACTTCGTCGCGCCCTTCTACGGCGGCATCACGCTCGACCGCTCGCTCTCGTCGTCGAAGCGGGTGTTCGAGTACACCTTCAAGATGCTCTCGACGGGGAGCACGGCGGTCCCCGCGGCGGGGATGGGGGCGGTTCCCGAGCAACTCGCCGACGCCGCCCGCGACGAGGGCGCGACGTTCCGCCTCGGCGAGCGCGTGGAATCGGTCCAGTCTCGCGGCGACGGCGCGGTCGTCACCACGGGCAACGAGTCGCTCGAAGCCGACGCGGTCGTCGTCGCCACCGACCCCAAGGAGGCGCGCCGGCTGACCGGCGTCGGGTCCATCCCGACCGAGGCCCACGGCTGTGTCACCCAGTACTACACGCTCCCGAGCGGGAGCGGCCTCGACGCGGGCAAGCGCATCATGCTCAACGCGCCGAGCCCCGACCCCAACACGGTCGTCCCGCTATCGACGGTCGCGCCGGAGTACGCCCCGCCGGGCAGAGAACTCCTGAACGCGACGTTCCTCGGCGCGGCCGCACAGGACGAATCCGAGGAGGAACTGTTCGAGAAGACCCGCCGGACGCTCGAAGCGTGGTACCCCGAGCGCTACTTCGACGACCTCGAACTGCTCCACACCGACTACATCTCCTTCGCGCAGTTCGCCCAGCCGCCGGGCGTCCACGAGTCCCTGCCCGACGCCCGCGACGCCCCCGGTCGGGCGTACCTCGCCGGCGACTACACCGCGTGGTCGTCGACTCAGGGCGCGATGCGGAGCGGGAAAGCGGCGGCCGACGCCGTCCGCGACGACCTGTCGTAATCGCGCGCCTCACGTCGTTTTTCGACCCGTCCGCCCCGGACTCTCAGAGCAACCGTCGAAGCTTCCCCAGCGGCGGGAACGTGAGCGTCTCGCCCGCCTCCGCGTCGCGGACGAGCGGCCGGAAGCGACCCGCCTCGCGCACCAGCGGCGAGTCGAAGTCGGCCGTCCGCATCCCGTTTACTTCGACGCCCGCGGCGAGACGGGTGAAGGCCGGCAACATCAGCACGTCGCCGCCGCGGTAGGCGTCGGGTCCGTAGAGGACGCAGGGCCGCCGGCGGCCCTCGACGGCGAGCGTCGGGTGGTCGTGGCCGACGACGTAGCGCTCGGCGTCGCCGTCGGGTTCGCGGTGGCCGTGGCAGACGAGCGTCCCGTCAGCGAGGCGGTACTCGTCGTGAACCTCGCCCGACCGGGCCGCCGCGAGCATCGTGTCGTGGTTGCCGGCGACGAACACCGGGTCGGCACCGGCGTCGTCGCAGGTCTCAGCGAGGGTTTCGAGGGCCGCGACGTGGCGCTCCGAGACGCGGTCGAACCGGTGGAGCACGTCGCCGGCGAAGACGACTTCGCGGGGGTCGAACTCGGCGCAGTAGGCTCGCAGGCGCGCCGCGAGGTCGGTCCCCTCGCCGAGCGGGAAATCGACCGCCGAGGCGTCGGCTCGGCCGACGTGGAGGTCCGAGAGGACGAGCGCGTCGGCGTCGGGGAGACAGATGGCGCGCTCGCGGACGGAGACGCTGGTCACGGCCGAGTGGAGGGTCGGCGGAGACAAATCATCACCGGATGGAACGGGGCGCGCCGAAGTCCCGAGCGGGCGTCGGGACCGGGGGCGGTGCCGCCGTCGGAGCAGGGGCCTTTTTAGTCGGTGCGTCCCACCTTCGGCACATGAGCGGCGCACTGGAGGACAAGCGCACCGCGACCCGGTTTCGCATCCTCGCCGAGATAGCCGACCGACAGCCGGCGGTGAGCCAGGGCGAAATCGCCGAGGCGGTCGGGGTGACGAGTCAGGCGGTCTCCGAGTACATCCGCGACCTCGTCGAAGACGGGCTCGTCGAAAAGCAGGGCCGGTCGCGCTACCGCGTGACGAAAGAGGGGGTCGACTGGCTGTTTCAGGAGGCTCGCGCCCTCCAGCGGTTCGCCGAACACGTCACCGACGACGTGCTGGAGAGCGTCAACGAGGACGCCGCAATCGTCACCGAGGACGTGGCGGCCGGCGACACCGTGACGCTGTCGCTCCGCGAGGGACTGCTCCACGCCACGCCCGGCGACGACGGCCCGGCCATCGGCGTCGCCACCACCGACGCCGAGGCGGGCGACGCGGCCAGCGTCACCGGCTTCGAGGGCGTCATCGAGATGGAACCCGGTTCGGTCCGCGTGCTGCAAGTGCCGCCGGCGCGACTGGCCGAGTCAGACACGGTCGATTCGGACGCGCTCGCGGCGGCGTGCGACGACGCCGATATCGTCGTCGCCGCGGGCGTCGAGGCCGTCGTCGCCTGCCGCCACGCGTCGGTCGACGTGCGGACGTGGTTCGCGCCGGGCGAGGTCGCCGCCGACGCCGCGGCCCGCGGCCTCGACGCCGCGGTCGTCGCCAGCACCGACACCGCCGGGCGCGTGACCGACGCGCTCCGCGACGCGGGCGTGCTGTTCGAAGTGACGGAGCCGTAGCTCCGGCCGATTTCGGTCGGTAGGTCGAAACGTCGAACTCGCCGCTCAGCCCTCGGCGTGTTCTCGCGCCATCGTGTACGCCTCCCGTAGCTCGCGGAACCGCTCTCGGTCGCCGCCGTGGTCGGGATGCGCGTCTTTCACCCGTGCGCGGTAGGCGTCCTGAACGGCCTCAGTGGAGGCGGTCGCGGGGAGGTCGAGGCGGTCGAACGCGGCCGACACCGGGTCGTCGAGGTCGGCCAGTTCGGGCTCGGCGTCCGGTACGTCGAAGGGGAGCCGTCGCCCGAGCTGGCCGCCGGGCATCTCGTGTTCGCAGAGGACGGCGTAGACGCCGGCGCGTTCGAGGCGGAAGAACGCCTGCGCGTCGAAGGTGATGGCGACGCCGCGGTCGGGGAGGAAGAACGCCACCGTCTCGCCGCGGACCGGGCGGTCCTCGACGAACCGCTCGTCGATGGAGCTGAGGTAGTCGCGGATTTCGACGCGGCGGCGACCCGTTCCGTCGACGCGGGGGCCGCGGGAGACCTGCCGCTCCGGGAACACACGACCGCCGACGACGAACACGCCGGCGACGACGACGGAGGCGACCGCGCCCGCCGCGAGGCCGACGACGAGCCACGGCGGGAGCAGAAAGACCCACTCCGGAAGCACGCTAGCACCCAAGTGACGAGCGGTTATGAACCCCTCGCTGCCCGTAGGGATTTGCCGCCGGGGGCACAAGCGACGGTATGCGACCGATTCGATTCGAGGAGGCCGACAGCGCCGAGCGCACCCAAATCGGCGAGGGACTGACCCGGCCGGCCGTCGCCGCCGGACGACTGGAGACGGGCCGCGACGAGGAGAAGTACTTCCTCCGCCACGACGACGGCTGTGCCGTCTGCGGGACGCCGGTCGAAGCCGGGTCGCCGTTCTACCTCGACCCCGATGCCGGCGAGGTGCTCTGCGAGGAACACGGCCGGGAGCGCAGAGAGTCCTAAAACCGGGCGTCTCCGCGCCGTCGCCGCAATTTCATACTCGGCTTCGAGTGAGTTTTCATTCATACTTGTTTCGTTCGCAAACTTCTTTATCGGGGTGCGGGACCATACGAACATCACATGGCTGTAGTCTGGCTGGACGACGTACGGGCCGACGACCTCGACCTGGTCGGCGGGAAAGGCGCGTCGCTGGGTGAACTCACGGGTGCGGGGCTTCCCGTGCCGCCGGGATTCGTCGTGACGGCGAGCACGTACCGCGCGTTCATCGAGGACGCGGGCATCGACGACGAGCTGTTCGCCGCGGTCGAGGTCGACCACGAGGACTCCGCGGCGCTCCAGGCGGCCCACGAGGCGGCGCACGACCTCATCATGGAGACGCCGATGCCGGACGACGTGCGGGAAGAGATTCTCGACGCCTACCGGAGCGTCGGCGAGGGCGACTCCTTCGTCGCCGTTCGGTCGTCCGCGACGGCCGAGGACCTGCCGGACGCCTCCTTCGCGGGCCAACAGGAGACGTTCCTGAACGTCACCGAAGAGGACCTCCTCGACCGCGTCAAGGAGTGTTGGGCCTCGCTGTTCTCCGAGCGCGCCATCTACTACCGCAACCGGAAGGGATTCCCCCACGACAAGGTCGACATCGCGGTAGTCGTCCAGCAGATGGTCGACGCCGAGAAGTCCGGCGTGATGTTCACCCGCCACCCCTCGACCGGCAAGAAGGAGATTATCATCGAGGCCGCGTGGGGTCTGGGCGAAGCCGTCGTCTCCGGCACCGTCTCGCCCGACAACTACGTCGTCAGCCGCGAGACCGGCGAGGTCGAAACGGCGACCATCGCGGACAAGAAGACGATGTGCGTCCGCGACGAGGAAAGCGGCGAGACCGTCATGCGCGACGTGCCGAACGGCCGCCGCCACGAGCGCGTCCTGACCGACGACGAGGTGTCCCGCCTGCTCGAACTCGGTGAGCTGGTCGAAGACCACTACGAGAAGCCGCAGGACGTGGAGTGGGCCGTCTACGACGGCGAGGTGTACATGCTCCAGTCGCGCCCGATTACGACCATCGCGGAGGGCGACGACGGCGCGGAAACCGAAAGCGAAGGCGACAGCGGCGGGAGTTCGCGGGCGACCGCGACCGGCGACGACGTGCTCATCCGCGGCCTCGGCGCGAGCCCCGGCATCGCCTCCGGCCGCGCCCGCATCGTCACCAAACTCGACCACCTCGACCAAGTGGCCGAAGGCGACATCATCGTCACCGAGATGACCATGCCGGACATGGTGCCCGCGATGAAGCGCGCCGCCGGCATCGTCACCGACGAGGGCGGGATGACCTCCCACGCCGCCATCGTCTCCCGCGAACTCGGCGTGCCCGCGGTGGTCGGCACCGGCGACGGGACGAAGACCCTCGAAGACGGCGAGGTCGTCACCATCGACGGCGACAAGGGAACCGTCCGCGAGGGCGAAGAGCCGGAGGAGAAACAGCGCCAGCCCGTCGAGGAGGCCCGCCCCAAGACGCCCGTCAAGCCGATGACCGCGACCGAGGTCAAGGTCAACGTCTCCATCCCCGAGGCGGCCGAGCGCGCCGCCGCGACGGGCGCTGACGGCGTCGGCCTGCTCCGCATCGAGCACATGGTGCTCACGCTCGGCAAGACGCCCGAGCGGTTCATCGAGCAGAACGGCGAGCGCGCCTACGTGGACGAAATCGTCTCGGGCGTCCGCGAGGCCGCAGAGGAGTTCTACCCGCGGCCGGTCCGCGTCCGCACCCTCGACGCGCCGACGGACGAGTTCCGACAGCTGGAGGGCGGCGAAAACGAGCCGCGCGAGCACAACCCGATGCTCGGCTACCGCGGCATCCGTCGCGGCCTCGACAACCCGAGCGTCTTCCGCCTCGAACTGCAGGCGTTCCGCCGCCTGTTCGACATGGGCTACGACAACCTCGAAGTCATGTTCCCGCTCGTCAACGACGCGGAGGACGTGCTGCGGGCGAAAGAGCACATGCGCGAGGCCGGCATCGACCCCGAAAAGCGCGAGTGGGGCGTCATGATAGAGACGCCCGCGGCGGCGCTCTGCATCGAGGAACTCGCCGACGCCGGCATCGACTTCGCCTCCTTCGGCACGAACGACCTGACGCAGTACACCCTCGCGGTGGACCGCAACAACGAGCACGTCGCCGACATCTACGACGAACTGCACCCGGCGGTGCTCAAACTCATCGGCGACACCATCGAGACGTGCCGCGAGGTCGGCGTGAAGACGAGCATCTGCGGGCAGGCCGGCTCGAAGCCCAAGATGGTCCAGTTCCTCGTCGACAAGGGCGTCAGCTCCATCTCGGCCAACATCGACGCCGTCCGCGACGTGCAACACGAGGTCAAGCGCGTCGAACAGCGGCTCCTCCTCGACTCGGTTCGCTGACCCCGGCGAGCGTCGAGGGCCGACCACCCGCGTGCCGCTTTTTCTCGACCCCGTAGCGGTGGCCGTCGGCTGGGCGACGCGGCGCACCGGAGCGGAACCGATATACTGGGCGTGGGTATAGTGGGATGCATGCAGCGCGCGGCACCGCAGGAGTTCGACCGCGTCCTCTCTTCGATGTGCACCCGACCGCACCCGGCCGCCCGGCAGGCCGCAGAGCGGTTCTTTGCCACCAACCCCGGCGACCCGGCGACCTATCAGGCCGTCGCCGCCCTCGAAGAAGACGCACTCTCGTACCTCGGCGAGATTACCGGCCTCTCGGCCCCCCACGGCTACGTGACGAGCGGCGGGACCGAGGCCAACATCCAGGCCATCCGGGCCGCGCGGAACCACGCCCGCGACGACGACCCGAACGTCGTCGCCCCCGAGAGCATCCACTTCAGCTTCCAGAAGGCCGCCGACGTGCTCGACGTGGAGCTCCGAATCGTCCCCGTCGACGACGACTACCGCGCGAACGTCGCGGCCGTCCGCGAGGCGGTCGACGACCACACCGTCCTCGTCGCCGGCGTCGCGGGCACGACCGAGTTCGGCCGCGTCGACCCGATTCCCGAGTTGACCGCGGTCGCCCACGACGCCGACGCGCTGATGCACGTCGACGCCGCGTGGGGCGGCTTCGTCCTCCCCTTCACCGACCACGAGTGGTCGTTCGCCCACGCGCCGGTCGACTCGATGACCATCGACCCCCACAAGTACGGGCAGGCGGTCGTCCCCGCCGGCGGCCTCCTGTTCCGCGAGAAGTCGGTCGTGGACTCGCTGGCGGTCGACACGCCGTACCTCGAATCCGCGTCGCAGGCGAGCCTCACCGGGACCCGAAGCGGCGCGGGCGTCGCCTCCGCGGCCGCCGCGATGCGCGAACTCTGGCCCGACGGCTACCGCGACGCCTACGAGCGCCAGCAGGCCAACGCCGACTGGCTCTACGACGAACTCCGCGCCCGCGGCTACGACGCCGTCGAACCCGAACTCCCGCTGGTCGCCGCGAGCGTCCCCGACGAGCGGTTCGACTCGCTCCGCGACCTCGGCTGGCGCATCTCGCGGACCGCGAGCGGCGAACTCCGCATCGTCTGCATGCCGCACGTCTCCCGCGAGTCGCTCCGGTCGTTCCTCTCGGACCTCGACGACCTCCGGTCGGGACCGGCGCGTAACTGAGCGGTCCGAACCTGAAAACTTACAACCAACTGGCTTCGACCCTCTCGTGTGTCCCTCACCGCGTTCGCATCGCTCGCAGACCTGACGCTCAGTCTGTACCCCGACTTCTCGTGGCTCTCGTCGCTCGTCGAGACGGCCACCGGCTGGGTCGGGCTAGTCATCATCTTCGCCTACTCGTTTCTCATCGCCTTCGCCCTCCCGGGCGTGAGCGAAATTGTCCTCGCCGCGCCGCTCGACCTCGGCCTCTCCCACGGCGCGAAGCTGGCGGTCATCATCCTCGTCAGCGGCGCGGGCAAGGCCGCCGGGAGCGTCTTCGCGTTCCACATCGGCCGCCAGACGAAGGAGTCGGGCTACGTCGAGCGGGCGCTCGAACGGTTGCCCGTCGACGTGATGGGCTGGACCGAGCGCAAGGCCGTCCAAATCGCACAGAACTGGGGCTTCGCCGGGCTCGCGGCCGCGCTCTGCGTGCCGGGCTTTCCCGACACGCTCTCGATTTACGCGTTTTCGGTCCTCGAAGACGACTACCTCAAGTTCGCGGCCGCGACGTTCGTCGGCTCCTGCGGCCGACTCGTCGTGACCGTCATCGGCATCGAGGCCGCGCTGGCGTTCCTCTGATTGGGGCGAGGGGCGAGCCCCCAAGTGTCCCGAGCACACCGAGCGTTTCCGGAGCGTCCCAACAATTTATACGCCCGCTCGGCTTCAGTACCGGTGTGACCGCGACGGGTCTCCCCGACAACATGCGTATGCGCGCTCCCTTTTAGCCGCGGGTGGACCCGCCTTCGGCCGTCGCCTCGGTAACGTGATCCGACGGTCGGACCCGGCGAACCTCGGGGCAGAATCGCACCGCCAGACGGACGCATCCGAAGCGGCGGGCTTTAGGCCCGCATCCGAGATACACGAGATATATGAGTCACGAGGACTTCCCCACGGAGAACCCAGCGGTGGTGACGTGTGGACTGCCGTACGCGAACGGCGACCTCCACATCGGCCACCTCAGAACGTACGTCGGCGGCGACATATACAGTCGCTCGCTGCGAACACTCGGCCAACAGACGGCCTTCGTCAGCGGGTCGGACATGCACGGCACCCCCGTCGCCGTCAACGCCGAGAAGGAGGGCGTCACGCCCGAGGAGTTCGCGCTCCGCCACCACGAGAAGTACGAGGCGACGTTCCCCCGCTTCAACATCGAGTTCGACAACTACGGCCACACCCACGACGAGACGAACACCGAACTGACCCAGGAAATCGTCCGCACCCTCGAAGCCGAGGGCTACGTCTACGAAAAGGAGATTCCGGTCGCCTACGACCCCGACGCGGACCAGTGGCTCCCCGACCGCTTCGTCGAGGGCGCGTGCCCGTACTGCGGCGCGCACGCCCGCGGCGACGAGTGCGACGAGGGCTGCGGCCGCCACCTCGAACCCGGCGAAATCGAAGACCCGACCTCGACGCTCACCGGCAACCCCGCGGAGTACCGCGAGCGCGAGCACAAGTTCTTCGCCGTCTCCGAACTCCAAGACTACCTTCAGGAGTTCATCGACCGCCTCGAAGGCACCTCGAACGCCCGGAACCAGCCCCGCGAGTGGATAGAGGGCGAACTGCAGGACTGGTGTATCACCCGCGACATGGACTGGGGAATCGACTACCCCGGCGTCTCCGAATCCGCCGAGGATTCGGAGGCAGACCAGACGGAGTCTGGGCGTGACGAGGCCGACGACCTCGTGCTGTACGTCTGGGTCGACGCCCCCGTCGAGTACGTCTCCTCGACCAAGCAGTACACGGAGCGCGTCGGCGCCGACACCTTCGACTGGGAGGCCGCGTGGAAGGACGCGGGAGACATCGTCCACATCATCGGCCGCGACATCATCCAGCACCACACCGTGTTCTGGCCGGCGATGCTCCGCGGCGCGGGCTACGTCGAACCGCGCGCGGTCATGGCCTCCGGCTTCATCACGCTCAACGGCAAGGGCTTTTCCACCTCGCGCAACCGCGCCGTCTGGGCCGACGAGTACCTCGACGAGGGCTTCCACCCCGACCTGCTGCGGTACTACCTCGCCACCAACGGCGGCTTCCAGCAGGACGTGGACTTCTCGTGGTCGAAGTTCAAAGACCGCGTGAACAGCGAACTCGTCGGCACGGTCGGCAACTTCCTCTACCGGTCGATGCTCTTCGCGTACCGCAACTTCGAGGGGACGCCCGAGGCTGCGGTGTCCGAAGAAGTCGAGAGCCGAATCGAGGAGGCCATCGACGAGTTCGAAGCCGGCATCAACGACTACTCGGTCCGGGAGTCCGGCAACGCCGCCGTCCGCCTCGCGCAGTTCGGCAACGAGTACATCCAGCGCAACGAGCCGTGGAAGCTCACCGACGAGGACCCCGAGGCCGCGGCGCAGGTCATCCGCGACTGCGTCCAAATCGCGAAGGCCATCGCCGTGCTGTTCTTCCCCGTCGCGCCGGGCAAGATGCAGGCGCTCTGGGAGCAGCTCGGTGAAGACGGCTCGGTGGCCGACACCGGCGTCGACGACGCCTTCGAGGCCCCGCCGGCGTCCTTCGGTGAGCCCGAAGCGCTGTTCGAGAAAATCGAAGACGAGCGCGTCGAGGAGCTCAACGAGAAGCTCGAAGCGCGCGTGGCCGAGACGGAATCCGAAAGCGACGAGTCCGACGGGGACGCCGAGGAGGATATGGACGCTGACGCCGACGCCGACGCCGACATCGACTTCGAACCCATCGCGGACGACCGCATCAGCTTCGAGGAGTTCCAAGAACTCGACATCCGCGTGGGCGAAATCGTCGCCGCCGAGGGCATCGACGGCGCGGACAAACTCGCCAAGCTCACCGTCGACATCGGCGTCGAAGAGCGCCAAATCGTCGCCGGCATCAAGCAGCTTCACGACCTCGACTCGCTTTCCGGCTCGAAGGTCATCATCGTCGCTAACCTCGAAAAGGCCGAACTGTTCGGCGTCGAGTCCAACGGGATGCTGTTGGCCGCGGGCGACGAGGCCGACATCCTGACGACCCACGGCGACGCCGTCCCCGGCACGAAGGTGCAGTAGACGGCCGCTCCGACCCGATACGCGACCGACCGCGACCCGATTTTTTCGACGCGCCGTGTCGCTGCCGATACCGTCCTCGTGTCAGACGCGGACCACAGCGCCTAACTGCGCCGACCCCCGAGCGTCGGCCATGCGAATCGGAAGACGGGAAGCGGTCGGAATCGTCGTCGCGCTCGCGGTGTTCGCGGGCGTCGTCGCCGCGGTCACGGGCGGCGGCGCGGGCACCCTGACCGTCGAGCGCGTGGACGAACTCCCGCAGGGACAGGGCGCGGTGGCCTTCGGCAACCTCGACCCCGACCAGCGCGAGACGTTCGCGGAGGCCGTCTCGACCGGCGAGCCGGTGGCGCTACCGAACGAATCGGCGCAAAACGAGTTCGTCGAGCCCGGCTACGTCCGGTACGACGGCGACATCTACCGGACGACCGTCTCCGACTGAGCCGGCGTTCGGCGCTCGAATCTCGCCCCGAGACCGGAGCCGATTTGAGCGGCGACGCTGGAGCGCCGTCCATGCGAGTCAGCGTGTTGCTCGCCGCGGCGCTCGTCCTCTCGACGGGCTGTCTCGGCGGCGGAAGCGGGGCGGCAAGGCTGAGCGTCACCCGAGTCGACGACCTCCCGCAGGGCGAGGGGGCCGTCTCGTACCAGAACCTCGCCCCGGACCAACAGTCTGCGTTCCGGCAGGCGCTCGGGGGCGAGCCCGTGACGCTCCGGAAGGGAACGGACAGAAACGAGTTCCGCGACCCGGGATACGTCAGATACGACGGAGGAATTTACCAAACGACCATTATAGTTCCGTGAGGACGCCCGAGCGGTCAGTTCGACGGGCGAACTATAGAGAGTACGTATGCGAACCCGTTACTCGGCACCGAGTTCATCATCGGGCTTTTTTATCAGTCACTCGTAGGCGACGCCATGAGAAACGCAAAAATCGTCTGCACCCTCGGTCCCGCGTCGTTCGACCGAGAGACGATTCGCGGGCTCGCCGACGCCGGCATGAGCGTCGCCCGGATGAACGCGAGCCACGGCAACGTCGAACACCGGTCCGACGTCATCGACAGCATCCGCGCCGTCGACGACGCGACCGACGAACCGCTCGCGGCCATGCTCGACCTGCAAGGCCCCGAAGTCCGAACCGCCGACATCGACGAGGACATCTACCTCGAAACCGGAAGCGAGGTCCGCTTCTACGAGGGCGACGAGGCCACGCCCGAGGCCGTCGGCCTGTCGTACTCCATCACCGCCGCTGAGTCCGGCGACACCATCCTCCTCGACGACGGCCGCATCGAGGCCACCGTCGAGTACGTCGAGGACGATTCGGTCCACGCGACCATCGTCTCCGGCGGGGAGCTCAGCTCGCGCAAGGGCGTGAACGTCCCCGGCGTCGACCTCGACATCGACCTCATCACCGACTCCGACTACGAGAACCTGAAGCTCGCCGCCGAGAAGGAAGTCGACTACGTCGCCGCCTCGTTCATCCGCGACGCGGAGGACGTCTACACCATCAGCGACACCCTCGAAACCCTCGGCGCGGAGATTCCCATCATCGCCAAAATCGAGCGCGCCGGCGCGGTCGAAAACCTCGACGAGATCATCCAGGCGGCCCACGGCGTGATGGTCGCCCGCGGCGACCTCGGCGTCGAATGTCCCCTCGAAGAGGTGCCCATCATCCAGAAGCGCACCATCCGCAAAGCGCAGGCCGCGGGCGTGCCGGTCATCACCGCGACCGAGATGCTCGACTCGATGGTCCGCTCGCGCCGCCCGACTCGTGCGGAGGCGTCCGACGTGGCCAACGCCGTCCTCGACGGCACCGACGCCGTGATGCTCTCCGGCGAGACCGCCGTCGGTGACCACCCCGTCCGCGTCGTCGAGACGATGTCCCGCATCGTCGAGGAAGTCGAGGAAAGCCCCGAGTACGACGAGAGCCAAGAACAGCGCGTCCCGACCGCCGACGAGGGCTCCCGCACGGAGGCGCTGGCCCGCTCGGCGCGCTACCTCGCCCGCGACGTGAACGCCGCGGCCGTCGTCGCCGTCTCCGAGTCCGGCTACACCGCCCGGAAGACCGCGAAGTTCCGCCCCGGCGTCCCCGTCGTCGCCGTCACGCCGAACGACCGGACGCGCCGCCAACTCGCCGTCTCGTGGGGCGTCTCGGCGCAGTACGCCGATTACAGCCCGAGCGTCGAGGGCGTCATGGACGACGCCGTCACCGCCGCGCTCGACGCCGGCGTCGCGGAGTCCGGCGACACCATCGTCGTCCTCTCCGGCATGATGACGGAGCTCGAAGGGACGAACACGACGAACATGCTCAAGGTCCACGTCGCCGCCGAGCCCGTCGCCACGGGCCGGAAAATCGTCGGCGGTCGCGTCGCCGGCCCCCTCTACCGCACCGAGGACGGCGACCTCACGGATATCCCCGAGGGCGCGGTTCTCGCGCTGTCGTCCGAGTTCGACGGCGAGTTCAACGGCGACGCCGACAAGCTCGCCGGCATCGTCGACGCCCGCGCGGGCATGACCGGCTACCCGGCGCTCGTCGCGCGCGAACTCGACATCCCGATGGTCTCGGGCGCGCCGCTGCCGAAGACCATCGCGCAGGGCGCGACCGTCACGCTCCACGCCGAGCGCGGCATCGTCTACGAGGGCGACGTCATCAACCACGACCGCGACAGCCGGTAGGAGTGCGGTAGCCCTTTCCCGCCGCGACGCCTACGCACGAATCGATGTCCCGCGTACCCTCTCCCGAGGCCGACGACGACCGCGACGGTGACGGCGATGGCGACGGCGAGTGGCGCTTCGGCGTCGACGATGTCGGCCCCGACGGCATCATCGACGACGAGCCCGAGTTCGAACAGCTCCCCATCGAACCCGGGTCGCCGCGGGCGGAGAACATCGTGTTCGTCCTGCTCGGCGTCCTTCTCGCGGTCGGACTCATCGTCGTCACCGTGTACCCGGGCGCGTTCTGAGCGACCCGCCGGACGCAGACCGCGACCCACTGTGAGAGCCGGCTTCGACCGTCCGACTTTCCGTTTTGATAATCGGGACTGTTGATTTATGTGACCCCGAGGGGAACCACCGCCAACTCCCCGGCCCAGCCGAGGTGCGTCGCGCAGTCCGCACACCTCCGTGTTGGTCGCCGCGCCGGTGCGCTCCGCGGCACGCCGGGTTCCGACGCCGGTGGTCGCGCCGCCCGCACCCGCGACGGAATCACCCGCGGTGGCGACGATATCCCTCCCGGCCGTCGCGTGCTGCGCACCGAACTGGCCGCACGGCGGCTACGGCGGCTGCGACGCCGACGAACACCCAGACGACAAGATGACACACGACCGACGACGCGGACACGACCGACAACCCGCCCCCGACGGCCCGGAGGGACGCGAACAGTGACGAGACTCGTCGAACTCGAACCGACGAAGTTCGTCCGCTTTCTCTCGGACCTCTGGACGCAGCGGAACTGGCAGACGAACGCCCAGCCCCGCGGCGAGGGGAGATACCTCGTGCAGGGCCAGCGCGGCGACGGCACGAAGGGACTCATGCTCGTGCTCCCGACCGTCGAGACGACCGTCGAAACCGAGCACATCAAGGGCTTCGTCGCGCACGCGAAAAAGCGCGGCGTCGACACCGTCGTCGTCGCCACGCAAGGCGAGTTCGCTGACGCGGTCCGCGGGTTCGCCACGAACCACGACGTGACGCTGTTCGACCGCGACGAACTCGGCGAGACCGTCGCCGACGAGGGCCTCGAACAGACCGTCAAGCAGTACACCGACGGCGACGTGTTCGAGACCGCCGAGGTCGAGTTCGGCCTGCCGTTCGACCTGCCCGAACCCGTGAAAGACGCGTTAGCGTCGCTCCCGATAGCCGCCGTCCGCGAGCGACTCGCCGGACTCATCGACGGCCGTGGCGACGCCGGTGGTGGTGACGGCGATAACGGTAGCGACGGCGGCAACGGCGGCAACAACGGCAACAACGGCAACAGCGGTGACGGCGATTCCTCGGCGGGCTCGCTCCGCGACAGGCTCCCGTCGTCGGTCGACGACCTGAAATCCGGGTCGCCGCCGAGCGTTCGCGTCGTCGTCGTCGCCGTCCTCTTGCTCGTCCTCGCGCTCGGCTCCGTCGCCGTGCTCGGGCCGATGCTGGACGGGCTCGGCGGGTCGAGCGGCGGCGGTTCCGGGGGCGACCACGGCGTCTCCGTCTCCGCCCTGTCGAGTGCGAGCGCCGACTCGGCCGACGTGGTCGCCCGGTGGAACGCCCGAACGACCGACACGCTTCAGGTCGGCAATCAGACGTACGCCCCGCCGGAGGGAGAGCGGTTCGTCGTCGTCGGCTTCAACGCGACGGCCACCGGCGACTCGCCCGGAACCCTGTCGCAGTCGGCGCTCGTGTTCGAATCGGACGGCGTCAGATACGGGCACCAACCGCTGTCGAACGCGACCGGCTTCGACAACGGCGGGCTGTTCGCCCCCGGCGATGACGCGCACGTCTGGACCGTCTTCACCGTGCCGACGAACGCGACCACGGGGACCGTCCTCGTCCAGCCGACCAACGAGGACACCGTGGCGTTCGTCCACGACGACGCCGTCTCGACCGACCCGAACGGCGACGACTGAGCGCGGCCGAATCCGGCGCGTCGAACGCGCGCCGCGTTCGACCCTCAATCCTTAATCGGGCGACGGCCCTAGACCCGGTATGGCATACCCGCCGCTCCCGTTACAGACCGGTCTCGTCAGTCCCGAGACGCTCCCGCTGTTGCTCGTGCTCGCGGGGCTCGGCCTGTCGCTCGCGGAGGCCATCGCCCCCGGTGCGCACTTCGTCGTCCTCGGCGTCGCCCTCCTCGCGGCGGGACTGGTCGGCCTCTTTATCCCGCCGCTCGCAGGCCCAATCGTTCTCGGCCTGCTCGTCTTCGTCTTCGGCGCGCTCGCGCTCTACGGCTACCGAGAGCTCGATATCTACGGCGGGAAGGGAGAAGGGAAGACGAGCGACTCGGACGCCTTGACGGGCAAGACGGGGCGCGTCACGGAGCGCGTCACGCCGACCAGCGGCGAGGTCAAACTCGACGAGGGCGGCTTCAACCCCTACTACGCCGCCCGGTCGGTCCACGGCGAACTGGAGGAGGGAACCGAGGTCATCGTCGTTGACCCCGGCGGCGGCAACGTCGTGACCGTCGAGGGCGTCGGTCCCGGTGAGGACGAAATCGACCGCGAACTCGCCCGCGAACGGGCGCGGCGGCACGAGGAGTCCGCGGAGCGAGACGAAGAAGAACTCGAACGCGAGGGCACGGAAGGCGTCTGACCGCCGGCCACGACGCCGCGGTCGGCCCGAACCGCCACCGACCCGAACCGCCATCTGACGCCCGTCATCCCCGAAACCGTCCGACGTGACGCCCGTCTCACACGAATACTTATCATTCTGCCAACCCAAGGCGGGCGTATGGACCTACTTGCCCTCCAAGCGGGGCTGGGTATCGGAGGCGTCGTCGTCGGCCTCCTCGTGCTCGTCCTCGCCATCGTGACGGTGTACCAGATGGTCGAAATCGTGGACGCCTACGAGAAGAAGGCGCTCACGGTGTTCGGGGAGTTCCGACGGCTCCTCGAACCGGGTATCAACTTCATCCCGCCGTTCGTCTCTCGGACCTACGCGTTCGACATGCGGACCCAGACGCTCGACGTGCCCCGGCAGGAAGCCATCACGCGCGACAACTCGCCGGTCACGGCCGACGCGGTCGTCTACATCAAGGTGATGGACGCGAAGAAGGCGTTCCTCGAAGTCGACGACTACAAGCGCGCCGTCTCCAACCTCGCCCAGACGACGCTCCGGGCGGTCCTCGGTGACATGGAACTCGACGACACGCTCAACAAGCGCCAGGAAATCAACGCCCGCATCCGCAAGGAGCTCGACGAGCCGACCGACGAGTGGGGCGTCCGCGTGGAGTCCGTCGAGGTCCGCGAGGTCAACCCCAGCGCCGACGTGCAGCAGGCGATGGAGCAACAGACCTCCGCCGAGCGCCGCCGCCGCGCCATGATTCTCGAAGCGCAGGGTGAGCGTCGCTCCGCCGTCGAGCAGGCCGAGGGTGAAAAGCAGTCGAACATCATCCGCGCGCAGGGTGAAAAGCAGTCGCAGATTCTCGAAGCGCAGGGTGACGCCATCTCGACGGTGCTCCGCGCGAAGTCCGCCGAGTCGATGGGCGAGCGCGCCATCATCGACAAAGGCATGGAGACGCTCGAACGCATCGGACAGGGCGAGTCGACGACGTTCGTCCTCCCGCAGGAGCTCACCTCGCTCGTCGGCCGCTACGGCAAACAGCTCACCGGCTCCGACGTACAGGACATGGAGGGCCTCTCCAGCAAGCAGTTCGACGAGGAGACCCGCGAGCTCATCGGCCTCGACGACATCGAGGAGATTCTCGGCCAGATAGACCAGGCCGCGGAGATGAACGTCGAACAGCTCGAACAGGAGGCCGAGGCGATCAAGGCCGGCGCGGAGGTCAACGACATCAAGTCGCCCGACGAGGTCATCGCCGAGGCCGACAAGGACGAGCAGCCAATCAAGTCGTCCGACGAGGTCGTCGCGGAAAGCGAGGGCGCAGGGGACGCGGCCGCGACCGACGGCTCGGCGGACGCGAACTCCGCGGGCAACGGCCAACCGGCCGCCGACGAGGGCGACGACGACGAAAGCGAGATGTCCTTCGAGAAGGACCTCGAATAGTCGCGTCGCCGGACCGTCCCGGATTCGGACGGGTGTACACGCCGAAGCCCTTTTCTTCGCGCCGTCTCGTATGTGGTGGTAGATGTCGAACCGCCGGGTAGACGAAGATAAGCGCGCGACCCTCCGTCGGTTCGCCGCGCTCGGGGCCGCCACGCCGCTCGTGGGCCTCGGGGGCGGCGACGACGGCGACGACGACTCGTCGGGGTCGAGCGACGCGCGGGACGCCATCGTCGGCTACGTCGCGTCGACGCCCGGCGCGCACTTCTCGAAGGTCCGCGACGACCTCCAGTTAGGAACCGGTGAGACGCAGTACCACCTCCGGAACCTCGTCGACGACGACACCCTCGAAGTCAGCCGCGACGGCGACTACAAGCGGTTTTTCCCCGCGGACCGGTTCTCGGAGTTCGAGCAGGTCGCCCTCGGCTACCTGCGCCGCGACACGCCGCGCGGGATGCTCGTCCACCTGCTTCGCGACCCCGCGGCGACGGGAAGCGAACTCGCCGCCCGACTGGGCGTCTCGCGGGCGACGGTGAGCACCTACGCGAAGGAACTCGACGCCGTGGGCCTCCTCTCGCGTGCGGACGGCTACGCGGTCCGCAACCCTGAGACGGTTATCACGCTGCTGATTCGCTACGCCGACTCCTTCGGCTCCGACGCCGCGGCGTTCGCTGACGACGCGGCCGAACTCATCCGCTTCGACCCCTGACCGGGTCGGGAGTCGGTGACGGCGCTGCTCCGTCGATTCGGAACCGGAACATTCAGCGGCGGCGCTGGGACGCGAGGAAACCCGAAAAAACGGGGGTGGAACGACGTGGGGTGGGAGACGACGGCGTTCCGGGTGGGGTGGCGCGAGAGAGGTCGCGCCGGGGTGCACGCCGGAGACGGCGTGCGGCGGGGTCAGAGTGAAGCGTCAGCGGGGGCTCAGACGGTCACCTTCCATGTCGTGCCGGAGGAGTAGCCCCACTTCTCGACGCTCACGTCGAAGTCGCCGTCGAGGATGGGACGCATGTTCGCGCCGACCTCCTTCGCGGAGAGGTCGAGGTCGTCGGCGATGAGGCGGGATTTGAAGTACGTCTTCGCGCCGGCGTTCGAGCGGAGGTAGTCGAGGATGCGGCGCTGTTTCTCCGAGAGGCTGGGTTTGGTGTCGGGGGCTTCGCCCTCGACCGCGGCGGCGGAGGCGGTCGTGCTCATACCTACACAGAGAGACGAGACGCCTATCAGGGGTTTGGTACGGGAGCTTAACACGTCGCCGTCTTGCGATTTTCCCCAAAAACGAGCCCTCGGGGAGGCCCCACCGCGCCGTCGCAGGTACAGTCGCCTAACAGCCACGCGACGCGGACACATCAACGGGGAGACATTCGGGGAGACCGGCACGCCGTCGAACGCCCGAGCGCTCCGAACTATCCGTCTAAGCGGACCGTACCTGTTCCAAGACAGAAAATTCATACGCGGATAGCGGCCATACGACGACAATGGGTCGCCCGACAGAACGACGCCCGGCCGCCGCGACCGCGGCCGGCGTCGAAGTGAGCGTTGTCCTCCCCGCCTACAACGAGGCGCGGACCATCGAGAACACAGTCCGCGTCACCGTCGAGACGCTCGAATCGTTCCTCCCCGCCGACGCCTTCGAGGTCATCGTGGCCGAAGACGGCTGCGACGACGAGACGCCGGCGATAGCCGACCGGCTGGCCGCCGAGGACGACCGGATTCGCCACTACCACAGCGACGCTCGGCTCGGCCGCGGCGGCGCGCTCGAACGCGCCTTCGAGGCCGCCCGCGGCGGCACGCTCGTCTACTTCGACACGGACCTCGCTACGGACATGCGCCACCTCGAAGAGCTGGTCGAGCGCGTCCGCTCCGGCGAGTACGACGCCGCGACCGGGTCGCGCTGGATGCCCGACCGCGTCGCCGACCGCCCGCCGAAACGCGGCGTGCCGAGCCGCGTCTACAACGGTCTCGTCCGCCTGTTCCTCCGCTCCGACCTCCGGGACCACCAGTGCGGCTTCAAGGCCTTCAGCCGCGAGACGTTCGAGGCGCTCCGCGACGACGTGGAAGACGACCACTGGTTTTGGGACACGGAGATGCTCGTTCGCGCCCAGCGCGCGGGCTTCCGAGTCGCTGAGTTCCCCGTCGATTGGGAGCCGAAAGGCGACACGAAAGTCGACCTCGTCCGCGACGTCCTCGGGATGGGAAGCCAGATTCTCCGGACGTGGTGGCAGCTCACGGTCCGGCCGCGCATCACCCGCCGGGTGACCATCGTCGCCGGCCTGCTTTTGACCGTCTTCGCGCTCGCGCTGATGACGCTCTACATCGACCCCTCGGAGGTCATCTCGGTGCTCGGCGATGCCGACCCCGCGCTCGTCGCAGCCGCCGCGATTATCTACGTCGTCTCGTGGCCGCTCCGGGGGATTCGCTACCGCGACATCCTCGGCGAACTCGGCTACCGCGAGAAGGCGGGCTTCCTCACGGGGGCGATATTCATCAGTCAGACCGGGAACCTCGTGTTCCCCGCTCGCGCGGGCGACGCCGTCCGCGCCTACGTCGTGAAGGCGCGGCGGAACATCCCGTATCCCTCGGGCTTCGCGTCGCTGGCGGTCGAGCGCGTCTTCGACCTGCTCACCATCGCGGGGCTCGCGGGCGTCGTCCTCGTCGGACTCGCGGCGACCGGCGGCCTCGACGACATCGCCACCGTGCTCGCGACCGGCGTGAGCGGCGGCTCGGTCGACGTGTCGGCCGACGACGTGCGCACCGTCGCCTACGTCGCCACCGGCGTCGGCGTCGTCGCCATCCTCGGCGTCCTCGGCATCGCGCTGTCGGCCCGCGCGGACCGGAACGTCGTCCGGGCGTTCGTCGGCCGGTTCTCGTCGGACTCCTACGTCGACCTCGTCGCGGGCGTCATCGAGCAGTTCGTCTCCGACTTGCAGGCGGTCGCCGGCAACCGCGCCGCCTTCGGCCGCGTCGGCCTGACGAGCCTCGCCATCTGGACCGTCGACGTGGTGACCGCGGTCGTCGTCCTGCTCGCGCTCGGCGTCGACATCGACCCCGTCGTGCTCGTCGGCGTCTCGTTTTTCGCCGTGAGCGTCGGCAACCTCGCGAAGGTGCTTCCGCTCTCGCCCGGCGGCGTCGGCCTCTACGAAATCGCCTTCACGGTGTTCATGGCCGCGCTCGCGCCGGTCACGCCCGCGGCCGCGCTCGCCGCGGCGGTCCTCGACCACGCGGTGAAAAACGCCGTCACCATCGTCGGCGGCGTCGGCTCGATGCTGTCGCTCAACGTCTCGCTGACGACCGCGGTCGAAGAGAGCGCCGAGGTGCGCGACCGCGAACACGAACTCGCCGACTCGGAGTGACGTGCGCAGTCGGCTCAGTCCGACTCAGTACAGTTCACACCGGAACGGTGCGAACGCGCCCGTCACGGCCGATTCGAGCGCGTCGGTGCGGGTGAGTCGGCCGCCGGTGAACACGCCCGCCGCGCCCTCGTTTTTCGCGATATCGTCGGTGCCGAGCACGTCGTCCATCACCGGGCCGAGCTCCGCGCCCGCGTCGATGCGGTCCGCGATGCTGGCGGGGAGCGCGAGGCTCGGCCCCGCCGCGCGACCGACGCGCTCGCCGTCGGTCACGGCCGCCCACATCACGAGGTACAGGTCGGTCTCGTCTGTGCCGTCGCCGGCCGAGAAGGCCGCCACGCCGCCCTCGATGCCGACGCCGAAGTCGTAGTCGCCCGCGTCGAGGGCTCGTTCCGCGCGGGTGACCGCGCCCGCGATGGTCTCGTCGTGGCCCGTCGGCTGTTCGGAGACGCCCGAGTCGACGGCGACCGCCGCCACGGAGGCGTCGGGGCAGGTTCGTTCGACCGCGCGCCGCTTCACCGGGTTGCCGCTTCCGACCGCGATGTCCATGTCGATAGCGCGTCGCCCGGTTATTTCCCTTCGTCGGATTCGGTCGGGGTCGCCGTCGTGGTCGCAGTCTCGGACGGGGCCGCCCGCGGCTCGGGGAGGTCGGCGTCGGGATGCAACAGCCGCGCGAGGCGGTCGACGCCCGAGACGACGGCGGGGCTCGGCTGATTGAGAAGCGAGTCGTCGACGGCGTGGACCGCGGCGTCGAGATTCCACCCGCGGGCCTCGAACGCGTCGGGGTCGCCGCGTTCGCCCTTCCCGCAGGGGTGGAGAACAACGTGGTCGGGGTCGGCGGCCGCGACGGTCTCGGGGTCGACTTCGGCGGACCGCTCGCCGGGCGCGACGAGCGGGGCGGACCCGCCGGCGGCGCGGACGAGGTCGGGAACCCAGTTGCCCGCGGCCATCGGCGGGTCGGCCCACTCCTCGCAGTAGACGACCGAGCGGTCGCGGCCGGCGACCGCGTCGGCAACGCGGGCGAGGTGGTCGCGGCAGTCGTCGGCGAGCGCCGCCCCCGCGCCGGCGTCGCCCGCGGCGTCGCAGACGACGGGAAACGAGTCGAGCACCTCGTCGAGCGTCGCGGGCGCGACGTGAACCACGTCGTAGCCGCGCTCGCGGGCCGCCGCCGCGACGTCCGACTGGAGGTCGTCGCAGGTGCAGATGGCGTCGGCGTCGAGGTCGTCGACCCGGTCGAAATCGGGGTTCAGCCAGCCGCCGACGACCGGCTTGTCGGTCGACGAGTGAACGGTCGCCCCGACGACGTGGGCGTCGAGACCGGCGGCGGTGAGGATGGCCGTCGCGCTCGGCGCGAGCGAGACGACGCGGGGGGTCGCAGCCATGTGTAGTCGTAGCAACGCCCCTTCGTGAAAAGTATGTGTCGCGTCGTCGGCCGCCGGGACGCCGACGGGGCGTCACCGATGAGTCGCCGGCGAGGTCCCGAATCCCTCACGAACCTCAATCACTCGTGTGATGGCCTCGCACGGGTGAACGCCGCCGCTTGCCGAAAGCGATACCAAACCATTTATGCGGTCGTCTGCGGTTGCTGGTGTTACGGACAGCATCCGGGTTCTAGCCGCCTCTAACCACCCATTCCCGGAGCACCCGCCGTCGTATCCATGAGTGAACGAATCTGGACCCGAAACCCCGGCGCACAGGAGCAGGAACGAAACACGCAGAACGGCCGACAGGAGGCCGAGACCGAACAGGAAGAGACGAAGGGCGACACGCTGCAGTGCCCCGAGTGCGGCGGTCACGTCGTCACCGACGACGAACACGGCGAGACCGTCTGTAACGACTGCGGCCTCGTCGTGACCGCGGACTCCGTCGACCGCGGCCCCGAGTGGCGCGCGTTCGACGCCCGCGAGAAAGACGAGAAATCCCGCGTCGGCGCGCCGACGACCAACACGATGCACGACAAGGGGCTGTCGACCAACATCGACTGGCGCGACCGCGACGCGTACGGCAACTCCCTCGGCGCGCGCCAGCGCCAGAAGATGCAGCGGCTCCGCAAGTGGAACGAGCGGTTCCGCACCCGCGACTCCAAGGAGCGAAACCTCAAGCAGGCGCTCGGCGAAATCGACCGCATGGCCTCGGCGCTCGGCCTCCCCGAGAACGTCCGCGAAACCGCCTCGGTCATCTACCGCCGCGCGCTCGACGACGACCTGCTGCCGGGTCGTTCCATCGAGGGCGTCGCCACGTCGTGTACCTACGCCGCCGCCCGCATGGCCGGCGTCCCGCGCTCGCTCGACGAAATCGCGGAGGTCTCGCGCGTCGAGAAGAGCGAGGTCGCCCGCACCTACCGCTACATCGCCCGCGAACTCTCGCTCGAAGTCAAGCCCGCCGACCCCGAGCAGTACGTCCCGCGGTTCGCCAGCGAGCTCGGCCTCTCCGACGAGTCGAAGATGCGCGCGCGCCAACTCTTGAAGAACGCCAAGGAGAAGGGCGTCCACTCGGGTAAGTCGCCGGTCGGCCTCGCCGCCGCCGCCGTCTACGCCGCCGCCCTCCTCACCAACGAGAAGACGACGCAGGCCGCCGTCAGCGACGTGGCCGACATCTCCGAGGTCACCATCCGCAACCGCTACCACGAACTCCTCGAAGCCGAGGAAAACCTCGGCCTCGTCTGAGGACCGAGTCGGATCCCCGCGCCGAACCGCGGTTCGACCCGGACGAAGCGTCTCGATTTTCGCTTATTCGCCCGCCAGCGGCGGCGCTCGGCGCGACAGGTCACGGCAGAATCGAACCGCACGAGCCGACGGCACCGCGGCGACCGTCCCCGCGCCGAGGCGAAGGGTTTTGTTTCGGGGGAAATACGTCCGTACGATGCGCACGACGCACGCCCTCACGGTGGGCGACGCCGCCGACACCGGACTCGCCGACGAGAGCGTGAACCTCGTCGTCACGTCGCCGCCCTACCCCATGATAGAGATGTGGGACGACCTCTTTTCGGCGCGCGACGACGCCGTAGACGCGGCGCTCGACGCGGGCGACGGCGACGCCGCCTTCGAGGCGATGCACGAGCAACTCGACGCCGTCTGGGACGAGGTGGCCCGCGTGCTCGCGCCCGGCGGGGTCGCCTGCGTGAACGTCGGTGACGCGACCCGGAGCCTCGACGGGTCGTTTCGCCAGTACCCCAACCACGCCCGCGTGCTCACGGCGCTCAGCGAGCGCGGACTGACGCCGCTGCCGGACGCCGTCTGGCGGAAGCCGACGAACCGCCTGACGAAGTTCATGGGGTCGGGGACGCTCCCGACGAACGCCTACGTCACCCTCGAACACGAGTACGTGCTGGTGGTTCGGAAGGGCGACCCGCGGTCGTTCCCGCCGGGCGACGACCGGCGCTACGAGAGCGCCTTCTTCTGGGAGGAGCGCAACCGCTGGTTCTCCGACCTCTGGGAGTTCGGCGGGACCGACCAGCGCCTCGATTCGGGGGCCAGAGAGCGCTCGGCGGCGTTCCCCGTCGAACTGCCGCTGCGCCTGATTCGGATGTACTCGGTCTACGGCGACACCGTCTTCGACCCCTTCGTCGGCACCGGGACCACGACGCTCGCGGCCATGCTCGCCGGCCGGGACTCCGTCGGCTACGACCTCGACGCCGACCTCGTCTCGGGATTCGAACGCCGACTCGACGACCTCCCGGAACGCTCGCGCGCGGAGGTCGAACGCCGACTCGACGCCCACCGCGAGTTCGTCGCCGGCCGCGACGAGCGCCCCGGTCACGACGCCGAACACTACGACTTCCCGGTCGTGACGAAACAGGAGCGCCGCATCCGTCTGTACCGGGTGTCGTCGGTCGAGGCGTCGGCCGACGGCGCGAACCGCGAGTTCGCCGTCGAACACGAGCCGCTCGACGGGACCGAGGCGGCCGCGGCGTCGGAGCGCTCCGAACTCTCGGAAGACGCGACGACGACCGACTGAGGTCAGACAACTCGAATTCGAGAATTTCAGACGCCACCGGGGGATTCGGTAGTGAGTTGCTGACTGTCCGACAATCCAGACGTTTAAGAGCGCGGACGACGACGCCAACGAACGATGCCCGATGCTCGTCGTCGTGCGTTCGTCGCCGCCCTCGTCGGCGTGGTTGGTGCCTCGCTCGGAATCGCCGGGGCGGGCCACGTCTACCTCCGCGAGTGGCGACGCGCAATCGCGTGGTTCACCTTCGTCGTCGGCGCGGGACTCGTGTTGCTCTCGACGTTCACCGACCCGGCGACCGTGACGGTGGACTCGCTTCCCAGAGAGGTGCTGTTCCCCGTCCTCGGACTGCTGTTTCTGAGCGCGCTCGACGCCTACCGCGTCGGAAGCCGCCCGCGCGGCCGCAACGCGAACGGCGAGCCGACCTGCCCGGTCTGCGGCGGCGAACTCGACCGGAACCTCGACTTCTGTCCGTGGTGTGCGACGGAGCTCGAATGGTACACGGTCGAAGGATAGAGAGCGTCGACGAACGCCCGCCGCTGCGCCCGACGCTGCGTTCGAGTTCGAAAAAACGGTTTCCGTCCGTTACTTCTCGATGATGCTCTCTTCGACAGCCTCACCGAAGTGGCGCGCCGTGTCTTCGTAGTAGATGAGCATCTCGTCGCCGGGTTCGAGGTCGGTGACCGCGGTCCGGCCCTCGCGGGTGTGGACCTTGATTGTCTCGGCGTTCTGGAGGAGCGTCGTGACGCGGTCGCCCTCGTAGTCCGCGGAGATGCGGAACATCGGCCGCTTTTCGATTTTTACGCGCCCGACGATGGCCTCGCGGGTGTTGCCGTTCGTGTCGATGAGCTGTACCTCGTCGCCGCTTTCGAGTTCGGAGAGGTAGACCGTGCCGCCGTCGGGGGTCCGCGCGTAGGCGTGGACCGCGCCCGCGTTGACTCTGAACGGCCGAGACGCGACGTACGGAGACTTCGCCGTCTCGGCGTGGACGAAGAACAGGCCGCGGGCCATCGAACCGACGAGCATCCCCTCGTCGTGGTCCATAATCGTGCCCGTATCGACGCAGACGCGGTCGGCCATGCCCGTGCGTTCGACCTCCGTGACCTCGGCCCAGACGAGGTCGAGCGACTCGCGTTCGGCCTCCTCGCGGACCTCGACGGTCTTTCGAATCTCGTCGGGGTCGTCGCTGTCGAGGAGGACGCCGTCGGAGCCGAGTTCGAGCGTCTCGAAGGCGGTCTTGGCCTCCTCGGCGGTCGTGACGCCCGCGATGAGGTCGGTCTCCTCGCCGATGCGGGCGATGAGGTTCTCCAGCGGGATGATGGTCCAGTCCTCGCCGATGACGATGGTGTAATCGCCGTCGCGGGCGGCCTCCTCGGCGAACGCCTCGTAGTCGTTGCTCAGGATGCGGACGTACGAGCCGTTTGCGAGGTCGTCGCCGCGGCGGAGCGTCGTCAGGTCGGCGGACCCGGAGAAGTCCGAGGGGAGTTCGACGGTCGCGTCGCCCTCGCCGTCCTTGCCGACGATGTAGGCGTCGGCGAGCGCCGGGGGCTCGGCGTCGTCTTCCTCTGCTTCCATCACATGGACGTCCGCGTCGGTCCGGAACGCGGCGACGTTGACGTCACCGAGTTCGCGCACCTTCTCGACGTCGGCCTCGTCGACGAGGACCCAGTCGACGCCGGCTTCCAGTCCGGCCGTGATGCGTCGCTTCCGCGTCTCCCAGTCGCCGACCGCGTCGTCGGCTTTGAGCCAGACGCTTCGTGTCATTATCGACTTCACTCGGTGGGCGGGCTTGAACGTGGCGAATGAACCAACGGACGGCGAGCGGATAGCGAACGGACGACGACGGAACGCTTGAGCGCCCCGTCCAAATTTCATATCGCACGATACGATTTATTGGAGGTTCGGGAGAAAATCGGCGGTTGGACGACGCTTCCAACCACCGAGGCGAGTCGAACGAGAGACTCACCTCGCTCAGTCACCCAAAACTCTCATCGAGTCGCCGTCGGTTGGGCCGCGACTCGGAGATGCGCCTGCGACCGACGGGGTAGTCGTCTCGAACGTGGCTCGTGAGTGCGTCGTCATCGGTGTTTCTGTCATCGAGTTCGTCAATCCACGAAAATAGAACACAGCGGCCACACCGAATCAACCGCCGACACACGAGAGCGACGACGGAGGCGATTCGTCAGCACCGACACACCCGTACCGAGGAGGTCGCTGAAATCGACCGCGTGGAATTCCGTCTCGGGTGTAGAACTCCGGGGTTCGAGGCTGGAAGACGGGGGTTGCGGTCGGTCGAACGTCGTTCTCTCGCTCTATCCGCGGAATCCGACAACGATCGGCCAGACAACTGAACCGCGTCACGAACGCGGTTCCGAGAACGGAGCGTCAGAACCGGAGAAACCGATTCTCGGGTGCGCGCACGGCGCTCGCACCCCACCGACCACGACAGCGCCCGGCCGGTCCGACAGTCGATAAACCGATTACGGCGATATGAAATTAGTCAAATCGGCCCAGTCCCGTCTGGACCGCGCCGCGCTCGCGGTCGAGAAGCGCGCGCTTCAGGTCGACGCCGCCGGCCGCGGAGAAGCCGCCGAGGGAGTCCGCGCCGACGACGCGGTGGCACGGGACGACGAGCGGGACCGGGTTCCGTCCGCAGGCCTGTCCGACGGCGACCGCGTGGCTGTCGAGTTCGGCCGCAACCTCGCCGTACGTTCGGGTCTCGCCGTACGGAATCGACGCCATAACGCGCATCACGTCGCCGGTAAAGGAGTCGGGAAATCGCACGTCCACGTCGAACTCGCGGCGCTCCCCGCGTTCGTACTCGACGAGTTGATTTCGGAGCGAGTCGGCAGCACAGTCGATACGGCGGTCGTCTACCTCGACCGCGAACCCCCACACGGTGATGCGCATGGGTAACGTTCGCGCTCGACGGGTATCTAGTTGTAGGCCAGCGATGTCGGGAAAACAGAACCCCGTCGGAACGCCGGAATCGCGAGCCGCGTTACGCCTCGATGCCGAGCCCGGCGCGTTCGAGCGCGGTGTCCACGTCTGCGTCGTCGTGTATGACGGCGCTGACGGCGCGGGTGATGGCCTCGGGGTTCTCGTGCTGGAAGATGGAGCGACCCATGGAGACGCCGGCCGCGCCGGCGTCCATCGTGCCGCGGACCATCTCAACCGTCTCGCGGTCGGTGCCGCGACTGCCGCCGGCGATGACGACCGGCAGGCGCGTGGCCTCGACGACGCGACCGAAGGACTCCGCGTCGCCGCTGTATGCCGTCTTCACCACGTCGGCACCGACCTCCTCGGCGAGGCGGACGGCGTGGGCGAGCGCCTCGGGGTCCTGTTCGTCGATGCCGGGGCCGCGGGCGTAGGACATCGCGAGAACGGGCACGCCGAAGTCGGCGGCGCGAGAACAGAGGTCAGCGAGCTGCGTCATCTGGTCGGGTTCGTAGTCCGAGCCGACGTTGATATGGAAGGAGACGGCGTCGGCACCGACGCGGAGGGCGTCTTCGACGGTGCCGGTGAGTCGCTTGTCGTTTTCGTCCGGGCCGATGTCCGTCGAGCCGTTTACGTGGACGATGTAGCCTTTGCCGTTTTTGTTCGGGTGGACGCGCGGCGCGGTCCCCTTGTGCGTGAGGACGGCGTCGGCGCCGCCGCGCGTGATGCCGTCGATGGTGGATTCGATATCGACGAGGCCCGTGACCGGGCCGAGGGTGATGCCGTGGTCCATCGGGACGATGAGGTATCGCCCGTCTGTGGAGATGCGGTCGAGTCGTGCGGAGAGTCCGATATCTGTGTTCATGTATGAGAAAGGGTGGCAGAGCAGTTATGTGCGTTCCGGATGCGGTGGGCGTTGCGACGCGCCCGCTACCGCACCGTCTTTGAGTTCGCGGGCGAGCGTTTCGAGTCGGTCCGCGACCGTTTCGGCGTCGTCGCCGTTGTCGTGTCCTTCGGCAACGATGTCCACGAGCGCGCTGCCGACGATGATGCCGTCCGCGCCGCTGGCGACGATGCGCTCGGCGTGGTCGCCGCTACTGATGCCGAAGCCGACCGCCTTGGGCACGTCGTAGTCGGTGAGTCGTTCGAGCGACGAGCCGGTCTGGTCGGAGACGCTCGACTGCGCGCCCGTCGTGCCGAGGCGCGCCTGCACGTAGACGTAGCCCGAGACCCGTTCCATGATGCGGTCGAGGCGGTCGCCGCGGGTCGTCGGCGCGACGATGAAGACGAGGTCGAGGCCGAACTCGTCGCAGGCCTCGCGGAGCGGGTCGGCCTCCTCGGCCGGCAGGTCGGGAACGACGAAGCCCTCGATGCCGACCTCGGCCGCCTTCTCGACGAACGGCCGCGGGCCGTTACTCACGGTTTCACCGCTCGTGTTCGAGGCGCGTTGCGCCTCGCTCTCGTCGCCGTAGCGGTAGATGAGGTTGTAGTAGGTCATACAGACCAGCGGCACCGACACGTCGAGGTCCTCGACGAACTCGAAGAAGCGCGTCGGCGTCATGCCGCCTTCGAGCGACCGAACCACCGCGTTCTGGATGGTCGGCCCCTCGGCGATGGGCTCCGAGAACGGGAGCCCGAGTTCGATGACGTCCGCGCCGCCGCGTTCGAGCGCCTCGACGTATTTCAGCGAAGACTCGTAGTCGGGGTCGCCGGCGGCGAGATAGGGGACGAACGCCGGGCCGTCGGCGAAGGCGTCTTCGAGCGACATCACAGTCCCCCCGTGAACTCGTCCATGTTCGGCGCGATATCGATGTCGCGCTCGTAGGTCTCCTCGATGGCCGATTCGAGGTCCTTGTCGCCGCGACCGGAGACGTTGACCACGACGTACTCGCCGAGGTCGTCGGCCGCCTCGGAGTCGGGCGCGTCGGGACCGACGACCGATTCGAGGTAACCGAACGCGTGAGCCGACTCCAGCGCGGGGATGATGCCCTCCATCTGCGAGAGCCGGTGGAACGCGGTCAGCGCCTCGTCGTCGTCGACGTTGACGGCGGTGACGCGGCCGGTGTCGACGAGGTACGCGAGTTCGGGACCGACGCCGGCGTAGTCGAGGCCGGACGACACCGAGTGCGACTCCATAATCTGGCCGTCGCGGTCCTGCAAGAGCCGGGTGCGCGCGCCGTGAAGAATGCCCTCCGACCCGGTCGTGAGCGACGCCGAGTTGGGCGCGACGCCGGCTTCCTCGTCCACTTCGAGCGTCGAGCCGCCGGCCTCGACGGCGTAGAGGGCGGTCTCCTCGTCGTCGACGAACTCGGCGAACGCGCCCATCGTGTTCGAGCCGCCGCCCGCGCAGGCGACGACGGCGTCGGGGAGCCGTCCGAGTTTCTCTCTGGCCTGCGTGCGTGCCTCCTCGGAGATGACCGACTGGAAGTCCCGAACCATGCTCGGGAACGGGTGCGGGCCGACGACGGAGCCGATGACGTAGTGGGTGTCTTCGACGTTGGTCGCCCAGTCGCGCATCGTCTCGGAGATGGCCTCCTTGAGCGTGCCGCGGCCGACGGTGACGGGGTTCACCTCCGAGCCGTTGAGCTTCATCCGGAAGACGTTGGGGCGCTGGCGGTTGATGTCGCGCTCGCCCATGTAAATCTCGCAGGGCATGTCGAGGTGCGCGCAGGCCATCGCCGTGGCGGTGCCGTGTTGGCCCGCGCCGGTCTCGGCGATGATTCGCTCTTTGCCCATGTACTTCGCCAGTAAGACCTGCCCGAGGGCGTTGTTGAGTTTGTGCGCGCCGCCGTGCAGCAGGTCCTCGCGCTTGAGGTAGACCTCGCGGTCGTAGCGCTCGGAGAGCCGGTCAGCGCGCTGGAGGGGCGTCGGTCGCCCGCCGAAGTCCCGCAGTCGCGCGCGGAAGTCGTCCATGAAGCCGTCTTCGTTGTTCAGGACGTACCGCTCGTACGCGTCGGTCAGTTCCTCGATGGCCGGCATGAGGGCCTCGGGAACGTACTGTCCGCCGTAGTCGCCGAATTTGCCGTCTGCGCTCATTGTGTGAGTGTCTCCGTGTTCTGTCGCACGTCGCCGTCCATGATGGCGGTCCCGACGAGGAGGGCGTCGGCACCGGCCTCGCGCATCCGCCGCGCGTCGTCGACCGTCTGCACGCCGCTTTCGGCCACGAGAAGCACGTCCTCGGGCGCTTCGGGCGCGAGTTCCTCGAACGTACCGAGGTCGACTTCCAGTTTCCCGAGGTCGCGGTTGTTGATGCCGACGATGTCGGCACCGGCCGCGAGCGCCGCCGTGAACTCCTCGCGCGTGTGGATCTCCACGAGCGGCTGGAAGCCGCGGTCGCGGGCCGCCTCGACGAGGTCCGGCAGGTCGTCACCCACGAACCGCGCGATGAGGAGCACGAGGTCGGACTCGACGACGTCCAGTTGGGCCTCGTTCATGACGAAGTCCTTGCGGAGGACGGGCACGTCGACGGCCTCGCGGATGCGCCGCAGCGACTCGGCCGAGCCGCCGAAGTGCTCGGGTTCGGTGAGGACCGACAGCGCCGTCGCGCCGCCGGCGACCATCTCGCGGGCCAGTTCGACCGGGTCGTCCTCGCGGACGCCCTCGGTCGTCGGACTCGTGGGCTTCACCTCGGCGATGACGGGGACCCGACCCGCGGCCTCCGTCTCGGCCACGGCCTCCGGGAACGACCGCGCGTCGACCGACACGCGCGTCTCCCCGCCGGGTCGCTCCCGCGCTGCCTCCAAGATGGCGCGCACGTCGGGAGCTAATTCGTCTCCACTAGCGTTCATTGATGTACACTAACGCACGTATCTGTACATAAGACTTGCGTCGGCGGGGACACTCACCGTCTCTCGCGTGCGCGCGGGCGAAAGCGCACGGCGAGGTATCGGCCACACGAACCGAGCGCAGTCACCCCAACCGCGCGCCGTCGCCGGAAGGGTCAAGCGTCCGGCGACGGGAGCCGAACGTATGCCCGTCTCGGGAATCTACGCGCGCGAATCGTCCACGCTCGGCCGCCCCGTGCAGGTCGGCGTGGTCAGCGGAAAGGTGATCAACGTCTCGTTTCCGGACTCGCTGCCGGCGGACGCCGAGTCGGACCACGAACACCTCGACGCCGTACTAGCCGCCATCGACCGGGGTCAGACGGACCTCTCGTCGGTCCCTATCGGCCTGACCGTCCCGACCGACCAGCGGAGCGTGCTGGAGTCGCTTCGGAACGTCCCGCGGGGCGACACGGTCGACGTGGCGCTCCTCGTCCGCATGGCCGGCCTCGACCCCGAGGACGACGACTCTGAGCGCGTCGTCCGCGAGGCGCTCGCGGCGAACCCGGTGCCGGTCGTCGTCCCCGACCACCGCGTGAAAGACGGCCCGAGCGCCGCGCCCGACGACGTGGTCGAGGCGCTCCGGCAGTCGGAAGGACTCTGATTCTGCGAACCCCCCTCAGAACGGCATCGCGTCGGTCTCGCGGCGGAGCGCGAGGTAACCGAGCAGGCCGGCGAGGAGGAACAGCGTGCTCGCGAGTCCGACCGACTGGACGCCGGTCGCGAGCTCGGCGAACTGCGAGACGCCGGCGAGGAGGAAGCCGCCGCCGGCGACGTATTTGAGTTGACTGTCGACCGGAATCCGGAGCGTGACGACGCCGAGGAGAACCGCCGTCAGCCCGAAGGCGGCGTCGGCGGCGAGTCGGAGCGTCGGGTTCCCGGTGGCGAACGCCGCGACGACGAGCGCCAGATAGCCGATGAGCCCCGCCTGCGTCAACTGCCGCGTGTCGATGTCCATACCGGCTACGCGTGGTGCGGACACTTGAACGCATCCCCGCGCCGCGGCCGCGACGGCGGGTGGTTCGGCGGTCGTCACCGACGCCGGCGCGGGGAGACCCCGCTACCAGCCGAACAGTTCGTGGCCCGCGAACTCCAGCGCGTTCACGAGGTAGTGGGCGACGACCACGACCAGCAGGCTCTCGGTGAGGACGAACGCCGCCGCGAGGACGAACCCGAGGAGGCCGGTGACGATGATGCCGAGTCGACCCTGTGCGCCGTGGCCCGCGCCGAAGGCGGCCGACGACACCGCCGCCATGAGCCACGGCGACACGTCGAAGCCGGCGGCGACCGCGCCGACGAGCGCCCCCCGGAACAGCAGTTCCTCGAAGCCGGCGATGAGGGGGAGCGCGACCGCGAACAGGAACACCCAGCCCGCGGTCGTCCGCGGCGTCAGCGACTCGCGGACCGCCTCGTCGGGCGCGATGCCGAACCGCTCGCTGACCGACGAGCCGACCCGGTTCGCTCCGTAGAGCGCGAGCCCGAGTCCGACGCCGATAGCGAGCTTCGTCGGGAGGTCGGTGGCGGAGAGGCCGAGCGCCGCGGCCGGCACGCCGGCGTACCACGCGCCGAGGCCGAGAAAGCCGCCGAGGAACGCCTGCGAGAGCGCGACATTGGCGAGCAGGAGGTGCGGCGGGAGGTCGTCGGCGGACGCGGAGCGCTCCGAGACGGCCGAGGCGGGGCGTGCGGTGACGCCGGGTATCGTCCGGTCGGTCTCGGTCTCACAACCGGCCGCAGCGTCGGGGTCCGCGTCGCGGTCGGCATCGTCCGCAACGTCGCCCGCCGCGAGCGTCGGCGGCTCGGGTCGCGGCGACGCGTCGGTCGAACCGACCGAAAAAGAAGCCAGCGGGAGGACGTCGGGGTCGGCCGACTCGTCGGAATCGGTCGGTTCGGTGGGGCGCGAAGCGGCGTCGTCCGGCGTACCGACTCGGGTGTTTTGGGAGGGGGCGGAGTCAGCGTCGTCGGGCGCGGCGGGCGCGGCGGAGCCGGTCCCCTCAGCGTGCGGGACGCCGCGAGAAAGGTACGCGAGAGAGAGTAAGACGGCGAGGACGAGGCCGGTGAAGCCCGCGAACGCCGCCCAGTCGGTCATCCGGCGTTACTGCGGGCTGGGGCTCGACGGCCCTTTGACGCCCTGCCCCTTGTTGAGGGCGGAGCCGGTGATGCTCTTGAGGCGGTCCACGAGCGAGTCCTTCTCGGGTTCGCCTTCGAGGGCGACGTCGAGGACTTCGCTGATGTGCGAGACGGGGATGATGTCGACCATCTCCTTGTACTCGTCTTCGATCATCACGTCCTGCTCGTTGGCGGCGGGGATGATGACCGTCGAACAGCCGGCCTTCGCGGCGGCCTCGATCTTGTGGGTGACGCCGCCGACCGGGAGCACGTCGCCGCGCACCGACAGCGAGCCGGTCATTGCGACCGACTGGTCGATGGGGATGTCCTCCAGCGCGGAGATGACGGCGGTCGCGACCGTGATGGACGCGGAGTCGCCGTCGACGCCCTGCTGGCCGGTCTGGACGAACTGCACGTGCACGTCCATCTCCGAGAGGTCCTGGTTGGAGAACTTCTTGATGATGGCCGAGACGTTCTGGACGGACTCTTCGGCCATCTCCTTGAGCTGGCCGGTTGCGATGACCTGACCGGGGCCCTGCGAGGGCGTGACTTCGGCCATCACGGGGAGCATGATACCGGAGTCTTCGCCCATGACGGCGAGACCGTTGACGCGGCCGGTGACGAAGCCGTCGTTGACCGACAGCTCGTAGTCCTTGCGGCGCTCGATGTACTGGTCCGCGATCTGCTGCTCGATGGAGCGCGCGCGGCGCTTGGCCTGGAGCACGTGGTCGCGGGTGGTCAGCTCGGCGTTCTCGCCGCGGGCGATGTCGCCAGCGACGCGGACGAGGCCGCCGAGGTTACGGAATTCGAGGGTGAGGTGGCCCTTGCGGCCGGCGCGGCGGCGGGCTTCGAGGATGAGCTCCTCGACCGCCTCCTCGGTGAAGTGCGGGAGCCGGCCGTCGTTGGTGACCTCCTGGGCCACGAAGCGCGCGTACTTGCGGCGCATCTCGGGGGTGTCCTCGATGGTGTCGTCCATGTACACCTCGTAGCCGTACCCCTTGATACGGGAGCGGAGCGCGGGGTGCATGTTCTCCATCGCGTCGAGGTTCCCGGCAGCAATCATGATGAAATCCGTCGGGACGGGCTCGGTCTGGACCATCGCGCCCGAGGAGCGCTCGGACTGGCCCGTGATGGAGAACTCGCCCTCCTGGATGGCCGTCATCAGGTGCTGCTGGCTGCGCACGTCGAGCGTGTTGATCTCGTCGACGAACAGGACGCCCTTGTTCGACTTGTGAATCGCGCCGGGTTCGACGCGGTCGTGGCTGGGCGTCTCCATGCCGCCGGACTGGAACGGGTCGTGGCGGACGTCGCCGAGGAGCGCACCCGCGTGAGCGCCCGTCGCGTCCTGGAACGGCGCGGACTTCTGGTCGGCGTTGTTCACGATGAGGTTCGGAATCATCGCGTCGCTGCCGCGCGAGCCGTAGCGGAACGCGAGATAGATGATACCCGCGGCGAGGATGCCGAGCAGGACCTGCTGGGCGATGATGAGCGAGTAGCCCAGCACGACCGCGATAATAATCCACATGAGGAACGAGCGCATCTGATTGCGCTTGCGTGCCTCCTCTTTGTGCGCCTCGACGATCTGGTCACCTTTGCCCGCGGGGACCGTGCGGACCTTGGGGCGATTGCCGTCGTCGGGGTTGTGGTAGACGAGCACGTCCTGGAGCTCCTCGCGGGGGAGAAGCTCGGACATCGCCTTGGCGAGCATCGACTTCCCCGTCCCCGGGGAGCCGATCATCATGACGTGGCGGCGCTGCTTGGCCGCCTTCATGATGACGTCGCGGGCGTGTTCCTGCCCGATAACCTGGTCGACGAGGCGGTCCGGGACGGGAATCTCGTCGGTCGTCTCTATCTGGAGACCACCGAGGAGGTCGTTCTCGTCCACGTTCTCGGCCACGTCGGCGTCGATTTCGACATCGCTCCCGAGGTCGTCGATCGTCTTCTTGTCGACCTCTTCGGCCTCGTCGTGCTGGAGGGACTCCCCGTCGTCGATACCCTCTTCCGAGGGCGCGTCGTCGGGTGAATCCTCCCGCTCGTGGAGGCTGTCGTCGGTGTTCGTATCGTTACTCATAGAACTGTCGTCGCTACTTCTAACGTAGGCCCTGCGACTGATATACTTTCTCCCCGTCACCATCCGGTGGCTCTTGCCGTAATCTCGCGTTTCGACCTTCCTACCACCAGAATACCGGAGTTCTCCGAACTCGGCGTATTTATAAGTAATCCGGACTAACGCCCGACGCATGCGGGGGTTCTACATCGGCCGGTTTCAGCCGTACCACAACGGCCACCACCGAATGGTCGAAGAGATTGCCGCCGAGGTCGACGAACTCGTCCTCGGTATCGGGTCCGCGGGCGACTCGCACTCGCCGCGGAACCCGTTCACCGCGGGCGAACGAATCATGATGGTCAACAAGGCCGTCTCGGATTTCGACATCACGACCTACGCGGTCCCCATCGAGGACCTCGACCGCAACTCGGTGTGGGTCAGCCACGTCCAGTCGATGTCCCCCGCGTTCGAGGTGGCGTACTCCAACAACCCGCTCGTCATCCAACTGTTCACGGAGGCGGGCGTCGAAGTCCACCAATCGCCCATGTTCAACCGCGAGGTGCTGGAGGGCACGGAGGTCCGCCAGCGCATGATAGAAGACCGCGACTGGGAGTCGCTCGTCCCCGACGAGGTGGCCGACGTGGTCCGCGAAATCGACGGCATCGAGCGCCTCCAGCGCGTCACGGCCACCGACGGGGCCGAGCGCGTCGACGACGACGAGGACCCAAACCCCTGTTGAGATGATTACGCTCGCGTCCGACTTCGGGCTGGCGTACCCCGCCGCGATGAAGGGCGTCGTCCTCTCGCGGACCGACGCGCGACTCGTGGACGTGGCCCACGACCTCCCGCGACAGGACGTTCGCGCGGCCGCCTTCTGGCTCCGTGAGACGCTTCCGTACTTCCCGTCCGCGGTCCACCTCGTCGTTGTCGACCCCGGCGTCGGCACCGACCGCCGCGCGGTCGTTCTCCGGGTCGGTGGCCACGTCTTCGTCGGCCCCGACAACGGCGTCCTTCGTCCGCCGGCGAGGCGCGTGGCCGCCGAACTCGACGACGACGCGCCCGTCGAAGCCTACGAAATCGACGTTCCGAACCCCGAGTCGACGACCTTCCACGGGCGGGACGTGTTCGCGCCCGCGGCCGCCGACGCCCACGTCGCCGGCGCGTCGGCGCTCGGGTCGGTCGACCGCTTCGAACCGATTCCCGTCGACTCGCTCTCCGAGTGCCGCCTCCCCGAAGCGACCGTCTCCGACGACGGCCGCGAGGCGACCGGCGAGGTGTTGGTCGTCGACGACTTCGGCAACTGCATCACGAACGTGCCGGGCGCGTTCGTCCGCGACGCGGCGGGCGAGACCGTCTCGGTGAACGACGAGTCGGTGCCGGTCGGTCGCACGTTCGAGGCCGTCGCGCGCGGCGAGAAACTGGTCACGGTCGGCAGCCACGGCAACGTCGAGTGCGACGTGAACCACGGCCGCGGCGACGAGGCGTTCGGCCTCGCGCCCGGCGACCGCGTCGCACTCCGGGTCGACTGATGGCGACGCTGCTTTTCGTTTCGGCCCCCGCCGCCGTCGCCGTCCCCGAAATCGACCCGTTCGCGGTGATGAACGTCGTCGGCCTGCTCGCGTTCGCGGTCGCCGGCGCGCTCAAGGCCGCCGAGGCCGGCCTCGACGTGTTCGGCGTCTCCGTGCTCGGCACCGTGACCGCCCTCGGCGGCGGGACGACCCGCGACGTGCTCGTCGACCGGCTGCCGGCCTCGCTCGCGGGGACGTGGGACATGAGCGTCGCGCTCGTCGGCGTCGCCCTCGCAATCGTCCTCATCCACTCGATGGAGGGACGCGTCCGCGACCACCCGGCGTTTCTGACCACCGACGCGGTCGGGCTGTCGGCGTTCGCGGCGACCGGCGCGCTCGTCGGCGTCGACGCCGGCGTCACGTCGTTCGGCGTCGTCATCCTCGCGACCATCACGGCCGTCGGCGGCGGCTCCATCGCCGACATCCTCATCGGGCGCGTGCCGGTCGTCCTCCGCGACGACTTCTACGCGACGCCCGCCGTCGTCGGCGGCCTCGCCTTCCTCGCGGCCCGCGCGGTCGGCGCGCCGACCGGCCTCCCCTCGGGGCTGTGCGCCGCGGTCGTCTTCTCGGTGCGGGTGCTCGCGCTCCGCTACGACTGGCGGCTCCCGCGGGTCTGAGGCGGGGCTGGGGGACCATCGGGAACGGAATCCCTACAACTCGTTTTCGACGCGCCGTTCCGCCGACCGAACCTCGCTTACGATGCTCTCGCGCTCGAAGTAGAGCATCTCGACGCCGACGACGACCACGGCGAGCGCGAGGACGGTCCAGAACGTCCCGCGCTCGGCGTCGAACAGATGCCACAGGAGCGCGGCCGCCGAGCTAACTCCGCCGACGGTCCCGACGGCGGGAATCGCGCCCGTCGCGAGGTCTTCGCGCTCCCGGAACGCGAGAAACGAGAGGCCGCCGAAGATGCTGATGAACGCGAGCGACGCGAACGAACTGATGGCGTCCAGACTCCCGAGGAAGGCGAACCCGGCGGCGAGCACGCCGAGCGTCGCGAGCGGGCGAACCGGCTCGTCGGCGGACTCGTCGCGGAGGCGACTCGGGAGCAGGTCGTCGGCGACGAGGCGCTTCGAGAGCCGCGCGGAGCTGAACAGCGTGGCGTTGATTGCGCTCCCCGTCGAGAACAGCGCCGCGACGGAGATGAGGACGAACCCGGCCTGCCCGAGGAACGGCCGGGCCGCGACGGCGAGCGCGGTCTCGGCGTGTCGTTGGATGGCGTCAACCCCAGCGAGGTTGGTCGTGACGAGCGCGACCAGGATGTACAGCCCCGTCGCGCCCGCGATGGAGATGTAAATCGCCTTTCTGACGGTCTCGCGGGGGTCGGCGATGTTCTCTTGGTCGAACAGCAGGAGCTCCCAGCCCTCGAAGGCGACGAAGGAGACGGCGGCGGCGACGAGCGGGCCGATGCCGAGGTTCGACAGGCCAAAGGAGAGGCCGCCGTGGGTCGCGCCGTAGGCGACGCCGCCGACGCCGAACACGAGCAGGATGGCGACTTTGAGGCCGACCAGAACGTCTTCGGCCCGCCCCGAGGCGTGCGCCCCGAAGACGTTGAGGCTCACGAACGCGGCGACGGTGAGCGCGGAGACGAACGGCTGTATCGAGACCGACGCGACCGTCGAGACGCCGGTGAGTTCGACGAAGTAGCCGCCGAAGGCGTAGGCGTACATCGCCATCGTCCCGACGTAGCCGAAGACGAACGTCCAGCCCACGACGCCCGCGAGCGTGGTGTTGTCGTCGGTGAAGCGCTCGACGTAGCCGACGGGCGACCGCGGCGACTCGCACAGCCCGTTCAGTCGGAGCAGTGAGTAGCCCGCGCAGACCGCGAGGACGCCCGCGACGACGAACGCCGCCCACGCGAGGGTTCCGGCCGCGCCGGCGACGACGCCGAGCACGGCGAAGATGCCGCCACCGACCATGCCTCCAATCGCCATCGACACGGCTTCCGGAAGCCCGACCTCGTCGGACATGGCGTGCAGTTCGACGCTCGCGACGGAAGAACGTAGCGGCCAGTTGAGAGGTATTATTCGGCGGCGCGGCTCCGGAGAGAGCTGCTGTGGGCGGCACGACCGCGGAAAGCGACACGAAGTGGCCCGGCGGCGGGAGCGCCGCCGGAGGTGGGGTTGGTGGGGGGAGTGTGTTCTGCGGGCGGTTCCGGTTACTTGGCGGCGATGACGTCGTCGATGCGGACGATCATCGTCGCGGCCTCGGTCGCGGACTCGATGGCTTCGCGCTTGACCGCGACGGGGTCGATGACGCCGAGTTCGACGGGGTCACCGATTTCGCCGGAGCGGCCCGAGGAGATGATGCCGGCGAGGCCCTCGTTCTCGTAGCGGGCGCGGAGGTCGACGAGCGCGTCGATGGGGTCCATGCCGGTGTTCTCCGCGAGGGTGCGCGGGAGCGCCTCGACGGCGTCGGCGTAGGCTTCGACGGCCAGCTGCTTGCGGCCCTCGATGCCGGCGGCCTCCGAGCGGATGCGGTCGGCGATGGCGATTTCGGTCGCGCCCGCGCCGGGGACGACGCCGCCCTTGTCGATGGCGGCGACGACCACGTCCACGGCGTCTTGGATGGCGCGTTCGAGTTCGTCGACGACGTGTTCGGTGCCGCCGCGGAGGAACAGCGTGACGGCCTTGGCCGCCGCGCCGCCCTCGACGAACGCGAGGTCGTCGTCACCGAAGCTGCGGATGCTCACGGAGTCGACGCGGCCGAGGTCGGACTCGTCGAGGTCGGACAGCGAGCCGAGGCGCTTCGCGCCGGTCGCGCGGGCGAGGGCTCGGGCGTCGGACTTCTTCACGCTCTTGAACGCGAGGATGCCCGCGTCGGCGAGGAAGCCCGCGACGCGGTCGTCGATGGACTTGGTGCAGAACACCACGTCGACGCCGGCGTCCGCGAGCGCCTTCGCGTAGCCGCGGAGTTCGCTGTCCTCGGCGTCGATAGCGGCGGTTAGCTGGTCGACGGAGGTGATGTTGTACTCGGTGTCGACCTCGCTCTTGCGCACGTCGAGTTTCATGTCGAGGACCGCGACGGTCGCGTCGGAGACGGACCGCGGCATGTTCTCGTTGACGGGCTCCTTGTCGAGGACGACGCCCTCGACGAGTTCGGTCGCCGAGGAGGACGCGCCCGTGCGGGTGAGCACGCGAACGTCGTCGCGGTGGAAGGTGCCGTCACCGTCGCCGTGGACCATCCGGACCGCCTTGACGACGTGTTTGGCGAGCACGTCGGCGGTCACGTCGCCGGTTCCCTTGCCGGTCATGGAGGACTCAGCGACCTTCCGGAGCAGGTCGTCGTCGAGGGCGGCGTCGAGGACCATGTCGTCGATGGCCTCTTGGGCGATGCGGGCGGCCTCGGTGTAGCCCTCGACGATAACCGTCGGGTGGAGGTCGTCGTCGAGGAGGTCCTCGGCGTGCGCGAGGAGTTCGCCGGTAAGGACGGCCGCGGTGGTCGTGCCGTCGCCGACTTCCTCCTCTTGGGTCTGGGAGACTTCGACGAGCATCTGCGCGGCGGGGTGCTCGATGTCCATCTTCTCCAGAATGGTCGCGCCGTCGTTCGTGATGACGACCTCGCCCGAGGAGTCGACGAGCATCTTGTCCATGCCGCGTGGCCCGAGCGTGGTCCGTACGGCTTCGGCGACCGCCTTCCCGGCGCGGATGTTGGAGTCCTGCGCAGAGCGGCCGTGCGTTCGGTTCGTCCCCTCTGCGAGAATGTATAACGGTTGCTGCATTCGTGAAGCCATGTTGAAACCTCAACCGCTATCAACGATTGCAGTTCTATAAATACGTTTCGCCGGGAGTGAGCTACGAAATCGCACGACAGGGCGACGGTTTTCGAATCTCGTCCGAGGTGTCAACGGCCCGAATCAGCGACCGGGGGAGGTTCCGTCGAAACGGGTGCAGGGCTACTCGTCGAGCGGGTGGACGGTGAGCGTCCCGTCGCCGAACAGCGAGACGAGGTGTCCCGCGTACTGGAACGAGAACCGCCGAGACGGGTCGTGAGAAGGGCGAAAGAGAACGTCGAGGGCTTCGGGGTCGACGCCGATGTCCGAGAGCGGCGGGAGTTCGAGTGGGCTGAGTTCCGTGGCCGTCGCGACCGCCGAAGCGATGGCGACCGCCACCTCGTCGTACCGGTCGACGGAGGTGGTTACCACGGACCCAACTCCATCTTCGAGCGGGTCGTCCATACAGTCCGAATAGGTAGTCGGGTACCTATTGATGTGGGTTGATTATGTAACCCGCTATTGTGGGGGTCGCTCGTCTCGAATTCGCTCTGCGAGCGTCCGGTACGCGCGTTTGAGGCGGGCGGCGACCGCCTGCCGCGAGATGCCGAGTTCCGCGCCGAGTTCGGCCAGCGACGTGGCCCGGTGTTCGTCGAAGTAGCCGCGGTCGAGCGCGAGCAGCAGGGCTTCGAGTTGCGTGTCGGTCAGCCTCTCGCTCGCGGGCGCTTCCTCGGCCGCGACCGTGGTGATGCGGTCGAACTCGGTGTCGATGCCGCGGGCCGTCCACTCGCGTCTGAGGTCGGTGAGCGCGCGGTACGACGACACCCGAAGCTTGAGCCACCACGAGTCGACGGTCGAGCGGCACTCCAAGAGAACCGCGTCGCGTTCGGCCAGCGCGTCGAAAATCGGGACCCGAGAGACGTTCCAGCTGACGCCGTAGAGCGCCCGACCCGAGACGGATTCGACGAGCGTGAGGTCGTCGACGCTCGGAAGCGACCGCACCGCCTCCCCGAACGACGCCGCGTCGGGACCGCGGACCCAGACGAACGACACCGACCGCGAGCCGGTCGGAACGGAGCGTTCCAGTTCGAGTTCCACGTCGTGTTCCGCGAGCGCGGAACCGAACGGGAGCGCGGACAGCGGCGCGACGACCTCGGCGATGAGGCACACGCGTGAACGATAGGGGTACCAGGCCAAAAAGTTGCGTTTCAGGCTCTCTCAGTACCGTCGTGGAGGAATGAACGTCACGAGCCGGTGAACGAACGCCGGCGGGCGAGCGGCCGATACTGTGAGCTCGGTGAAACGACGACGGCGGATTCTACAACCTATTTGGCGGCCACCGGAGAGTGACACCACAATGCTGGAGTTGGAACACGGGTTCAGGGTCGTGGACGTGAACGCCCGCCTCGACCCCGACGAGCGGTCGGTCGCGGTGCGCGGGCGGGAGATAAGTCCCGAGCGCCTGGAGCGCGAACTGCATCAGGCGGGCGTCGTTCGCGCCGTCGTCTCGCCGGGCGCACAGCGGGTCGCGGGGAGCTACCTCCGCCCGAACAACGCTGTCGCGCGGATGAGCGTCGACCGCCCGTTTCTGGCGTTCGCCCGCATCAACGGCCCGCGCGACCCGAGCGGCCGGGCCTCGGCGCGACTCCGGAACTTCAGGTCGTCGCGGGCGGACCACCACGCCGACCCCGACGACATCGAACAGTACGCCTACGACGACCGCTTCCACGGCTTTTCGCTCGCGCCGGCGGTCGACGGGCTCCCGGACGACGAGACGCTGGCGATGCTGGAGGACGTGGGGCTGCCGGTCTTCGTCGAGGGCGGGCAGGCCTTCGAGCCGAGCGCCGTCGCCGAGTCGCTGCTCGGGCGGTTCCCGGTCATCCTGTCGGGGTTCGGCGGCTTCCCGCTCGACCGCGGGCTGATGGACGAGGCTATCGACCTCCTCGACGACCACGACGACCTCTATCTCGACACGAGTTTCGTCCGCTACCGGAGCGTGCTCGAACGCGCGCTGCTCGAACACCCGGACCGCGTGCTGTTCGGCAGCGGCGCGCCCGAGACCCACCCGAACGTGGGCGTCATGGAGATTCTGACGCTCGACGTGTCGGAAGACGCGCTGGCGAAGGCGTTCTCGAAGAATGCGGCGCGGGTCATCGAGGCGCTCGGGCCCGGAAAACGGTAAGAGGAGACGAAAAGAGCGTCAGCGCCGGTCGTATCGGGCGACGGCGCGGTCGGCGCGCTTCGACCGGCCGTGGGGGTTCCGCGTGCGAGTTCGGTCGCGGGCGCGGGCGACCAACCCGTCGGAGACGCCCGTGGCGATGCCGCCGACCACGTCGCGGCCGGTTCCGACCCAGCCCGACGGCGTCACGTCGCCTCGCAGGACGCCGAGGCCGGCGTCGACGCCGTCCGAAACCGCGTGTTTCACCGTCCGCTTGACGGTCCCCGGTCTGACGCCGTAGTTCTTCACGAGCCGATAGGTCAGAGAACGGTACTTCCAACCCCAGTCGCGCTCGGAGATGCCGCCGTCGGCCTCGAACTCGCGGCGGACGCACATCTCGGGTGCCCACGCGACCGAGCGGTCGAAGCCGGCGAGTCGGTGCGCCGCGTCGCGCGCGCCGCCCGTCTGGAGGTACTCGTCGAAGCCGTCGAGGGCGTCGATGGCCCCGCGGCGGAACGCGACGTTGCCGCCGTTGAAGTACGTCACCGTGCGACCGCCGATGGCGTTCCGTTCGAGCGACTCGGTCGTCATGCCGTTGCGGAGCGTCTGGTGCATCGGCCCGGTGACCACGTCGGCGTCTGCGATGCCGGCTTCGAGCGCCGACAGCCACGACGACTCCACGGAGAGGTCGTATCGGAGGAGCGCGACCACGTCGCCGCCGGCGACTTCGAGGCCGGCGTTGCGGGCGACGTTGAGGTTGCGGTCGGAGATTTCGACCAGCACGTCCACGTCGTCGCGCTCTCTCACCATCCCGGTCGTGCCGTCGGCGGAGGGGCCGTTGACGACGACGACTTCCGCGTCGGGGGCGTGCTCGGCCAGCGCGTCGAGGCTGGTGGCGAGCCGGTCCCGACCGTTGAGCGTCGGGAGCACAACCGAGAGGTCCATACCCGACAGTTGCGGTGGACGTACTTAAATGTGAATCGAGAATCGTGCTAAAATCTGCCGTGAGAACGGCTCACTCGGCGTCGCTCGCCCGAGTCGCCGCGCGGGACGACTCGTCGGCGGATTCGACCCGCGCGTTCCAGTACGAGACGGACGCGAGGTCGTCGCCGAGCGGCGAGTCGCCGACCGCGAGGTCGAGCGAGCGGAAGGGCTGTGCGATGCCGTTGGGGACCTTCCGGTAGAAGCCGAACGGGATGACGAAGTCGTGGTTCGCGTCTGCGAGGTCGAGTCCGGCGTCGCCGAGCAGCCGCCGCACGTCGCCTTCCGAGTAGAGCCGCGACCCCATCGGGAGCAGCCAGTTGTAGGCCACCCGGAGGCTCCCGTCGTTGAAGGTGTCGAAGAACACCTGCCCTTTCGAGACGCGGGCCATCTCGGCTAAGAACTTCGCCGGGGTGTCCGCGAGGTGGAAAAACCGCATCGCGAACACCGCGTCGAAGTGGTCGTCCGGGAACGGCAGCCGCGCCGCGTCGCCGCGGAGGAACTCGATGCGGTCGGCGACGCCCGCTCTGCGGGCCTTCTCCCGCCCCTGTACCATCATCGCCCGCGAGATGTCCAGTCCGACGACGTTCGCCCCCTCCTGGGCGAGCATCACGGTGAACCGGCCGGTCCCGCAGGCGATTTCGAGGATGTTCTTGTCCTCGACGGGGCCGAGCGCCGCGAGGACCGCCTCCTTCTCTCGCCGGTCGATGAGCCGACCGCCCTTGGAGAACCGCTTCGAGTCGTACTCCTGGGCGACCTCGTCGGCCTGGTACCACTCCTTTCCTTTCACGCTACGCATACTCGCGGGGGGGACCGTAAAACGGTACTGGATACGCGGTGCGGAAGCGCGGTTCGACGGACGGAGGGGAGGGGTTTTCGTCCGCCGAGCGCGTACCATGGTATATGCCAACGTGTAAAAACTGCGGCGCGACCTGCGAGGCGGACGCGTTAACACGACACGTCAGCGAGGGGTGGCTCGTCGTCCACTGCCCGGACTGTCACGCGCCGCTCGGGAGCTATCGACTCGGCACTCCAGCGGTCGATACGATGCGAAACGAGGAGTGAGACGCCTACTCGCGGTCGATTTTCCAACAAACGCACGATATTAATATGTGTATTATGTGTCTGGATTCTTTTCACACACTTGTAGCTAACCCTTAACACGGAGCAACCGACTGTGACGGGTATGAGCACCACCACCGCAGAGCCAGATACTGAAGACCTGCTCTCGGAAGCCGAGTTCCGAGAGCGCCTCCGCGAGCTTCCCCCGAGCGCGAAGCTCGTCGCGAAAGTCCTCGAAAGCGACGCGCCCCTCTCGCAGGGCCAGCTCGCGGAGGAGTCGCTGCTGCCGGACCGCACCGTCCGCTACGCGCTCAACCGTCTCGAAGAGTCCGACCTCGTCGGCTCGCGCTACTCCTTCAAGGACGCGCGAAAGCAGGTCTACTTCCTCAACACGTAAGCGCGCGGTCCCACCGATAGCGCGACAGACCACCGCCCGCGGGGGCGCACTCCCGCAGACCAAGCCACCACTTCTCTCGAACGACCTAACCCGCCGGCGAGCGTAGCCGCCGGCATGCACGTCACGCGCGTCTCCGTCCCCGTCGCAACCCGCGCGCCGACCGGCGCGACGAACGCCTACCTCGTCTCCGACGGCGGTGACACCCTGCTCGTCGACCCCGCGGCCCGCACCGACCAACTGGACGGCCTCGTCGCGCGCGAGGGCGTCGCTCATCTCGCGGTCACCCACACCCACGCGGACCACGTCGGCGCGGTCGCCGCCTACGCCCGCGAGACCGGCGCGACGGTCTGGTGTCGTCGCGGCCGCGAGCGCGCCTTCTCGGCCGCGACCGGAATCGACCCCGACCGGACGTTCATCGAGGGGACGACCGTCCCCGTCGGCGCGGGCGTCGAGGTGCTCGACACGCCGGGGCACGCCCGCGACCACGTGAGCTTCGTCGCCGGCGACGACGTGCTCTGCGGCGACCTCGCGGTGGCCGAGGGCAGCGTCGTCGTGGGCGCGCCCGAGGGCGACGTTCGGGCCTACCTCGTCGCGCTCCGGCGACTCCACGCGCGCGGTCCCGAGCGACTGCGTCCGGGTCACGGTCCCGAAATCACGGACCCCCGGGCGACGCTCGCGCGACTCGTCGCGCACCGAAACGACCGCGAGCGCGCCGTCCTCGACGCGGTGCGCGCCGGGAACGCGACGCCGGACGCCGTGACCGACGCCGCCTACGACAAGGACGTGTCCGCCGTGCGCGACCTCGCCCGCGCGACGGTCGTCGCCCACATCGAGAAACTGGCCGCCGAGCGGCGGGTCCGCTGGGACCCCGAGGCCGAGCGAGTCGAACCGCGATAGGGCGCGCGTCGTCGGTGTCCGAGCCCGTGGGTGGCCGGGGGTCGCGCCCCCGCGAAAAACCGCGCCCCTCTTTGGGCTCGCGCCCGCATCGCGGGTATGGACCTCGACGCCGAACTGGCCCACGCCCGCGACCTCGACGTGTCGGAACTCGCCGACGCCATCGAGTCCATCGGCTTCGAGTGCACGCGCTGCGGGGCCTGCTGTAAGGGCTACGAGGGCGACGACGGCCCCGAACCGCACACGGCGACCGTCTTCCCCGACGAGGTGCGCGCCTTGCAGGAGGCCGGCGGAGACGACTCGGACGGCGAGTCGGGAACCCCGACGGAGTGGCGCGACGTGGCCCGACCGATGCCCTACGGCCTCGTCGAGGGCGACGACGGCCCCGAGGGCGAGACGTTCGAGTGGGCGCTCCAGACGACAGCCTGCGGCGACTGCCGATTCTACGAGGAAGACGACTCCGGGCGGGGCGCTTGTCAGGTCCACGAGGACCGCCCGCTCATCTGCGAGACCTACCCGTTCAGCGTCGCCCTCGGCGGCACGAGCCAGCCGATGGGCGAGGCCGTCGACGAGGAGGGCGTCGTCCGCGCCCACGAGTGCGAGGGCCTCGGCCGGGACATCTCCCGGGCGGACGCGGAGGAACTGGCGCGGGCGCTGAAAGAGCGGGCGGTCCGAGAGCTCCGCGAGGCGCGGGGCGTCACCGAGGCGTACGAGCCGGTCGAGACCGGGGCGGGCGAAGTCATCGTCCACGACTCGGAGGGCGCGAAACGGCCCGACGGGACGCGAATTCAGTAGTCGAATCCGCTGACTGCGGTACATCTTTAACACTCCGGCCTGACCACATATTGGAGGTCTTACGGTGGAAATCTCAGATAAACTCCTGTGTCTGTTCAATGCTGACGTTCGCACCGAGGACGACCGCTACGTCGTCGAAATTCCGCGCCGCGAAGTCGAGACCGGGACCGTCGAACCCGGCGAGACCTACCGCGTCGCGCTCATCTCCCGCGAGTCGAACGAACCCGCCGAGTCCGAACCGAACGCCGGACCGACGCCCACGAACGAACCGCAACCGCCCGTCGAGGCCGGCGAACTCCGCTACGTCGAAATCGAGGACATCGGCAAGCAGGGCGACGGCATCGCCCGCGTCGAGCGCGGCTACGTCATCATCGTACCCGGCACCGAAGTCGGCGAGCGCGTGAAAGTCGAAATCACCGAAGTCAAGTCTAACTTCGCCGTCGGCGAAGTCGTCGAAGACGACTTCTGACGGCGCTCTTTTCGCGGTTCGACGCCGTCCGCCGCACCGACAGTGCTCACCGCACCGACAGACCACGGCTGCAAGTGAACGACGCACCACGCTTGCGAGTGAACGCGACGGTCACGCCGGGGTCGCAGAGAGAGCGCGGTTGCAGGTGAAGAACGGCGTTTCGAGGACTGAAAGCGCTACTGAACGTACTTCGTCACGTCGGCATCGACACCCACGTCGGCCGCGTCGGCGTAGGGGCGATTCACCACGATGTCGCCGGCGGTCGACCGCCCGATGCCGGGGATGGCGGTGAGTTCGTCCATCGACGCCTCGTTGAAGTCGAGCGGGTAGGGGACGCCGGTGACGGAGCGGTAGCCGTGGTCGACGACGGCCACGTCGATGGTCTTCCCGAGTTCGCGCTCGCCCGGAATCCCGACCAAAAGCGGGTAGGTCCCGAGTTGGCGGCCGAACGTCCGGCCGTCTTGGTGGTATTCGAGGTGGACGTTCGGGAGGACCGTGCCCGCGGGGGCGACCCGGCGGAGCATCGGCCGGTCGATTTCCTCGCGGACCTCCTTTTTGTACGTCTTGAACAGCTGTTTGTGGTCGCGGGCGATGTCGGCACCCGTGTCGGACATATCGGTGCCGTCGAACGCCATCACCTGCCGGATGTTGATGCGGCGGACCATCAACCCCTCGTCGTAGACGCGCTGGAGGAACCGCTTGTTGTGCTCGAACGTCTCCTCGCGCTCGCCTTTCAGCCCGTGGAGGAGGTTGATGCCGGGGAGGAGCTTCGGCAGGCGGTTCGCGGCGTCCGGGCCGTGGGTCGGCGCGTCCGCCGGGTCGTCGCCGGGCCGCCAGCCGGCGACCTCGTTGACGATTTTGACCGCCTCGAAGCACTCGTCGGCGGAGACGTTGAGGTTGTTCTCCTCTTGGACCACGGGGTCGGCGGATTCGAGGCCGAACGCCGCGGTGTCGCCGGCCGTGTTGTGCTCGGCGATGATGCGGAGCGCCTCGCGGGACTTCTCGGGCCAGCCGACGATGGTGATGGGGTTGACGTTGTCGAGGTGGAGCGTGCCGAGGTCCGGCGCGACCTCACGGATGCCGCCGTAGAGCCGGCGGAGCGCGTCGGGGTTCGGGGCCTCGCCGTCGCCGCCGAACGCGAGGATGTCGGCCTGTCGGCCGAGCCGGAAATGTCGCGCGCCGCGGTCGTAGAGGTTCTCGACCTCCTTGACGACGGAGTCGGCGGTGCGGAACGCGGGGTTGCCGTACAGCGGTTCGGTACAGAACGAACAGCGGTAGGCACAGCCCCGCGAGGTCTCCATCTCGCAGATGAGGTGGTCGGGGTGGTTCGGGTGCTGTTCGACCACGAACGCGCCCGTGGCGGCCCAGCGGTCGAGTTCCTCGTTGTCGCGCATGCGGTTGCCGAAGCCTTCGAGCCCGGAGTCGACGAGGTCGTAGGCGGCCGCCTCGATGTCGCCCTTGGCGACGAAGTCGTAGTCGAGGTTCTTGCGCTCCATGTCCTGGCCGCCGGCGTTCTCGTCGCCGACGCCGAAGCGAATCGGCCCGCCCATCAGGGCGGTGCCTTCAGCGACCCACGCGAGTTCGCGCACCTCGTCGGGCTCGGCGGGCGTCCCGCCGACGTACTTGCCGGGGACGGTCATGCCGCCGATGTAAATCATGAGGTCGGCGTCGGCCACGTCGCGCCACTTCTGTCTGTCCTCGCGGAGTTCGTCGATGGTGTGGTAGACGACGTTGGACTCGGGGACGCCCGCGTCGACCACCGCACCCGCGGTGAACCTCGGATACGTCGAGATGTACGGCGGCACGCCGAAATGCGCCGGCTCGTCGACGTATCCGTCGACGATAGTCACGGTGAGGTCGGCGGGGTCGGTCATCGGTCGCGGTTCGGGTTCGACGCGGAAAACGCAACCGGTCGGCGGTCGCTCAGTCGGGGCTCGCGCCCTGCCGGTCGCTTCCGCCTCCCGCGCGTTTATGAGCGTGGGAGCGTAACTGACGGCCATGCCCGCGACCCTCGAAGTCAAGTGCGCCAACGAGGACTGCGAACTCGACATGTTCGAGCTGCACTACACCTACGATATGCCCGACGACGTGACGGTGGCGGACTTCTCCTGTCCGTACTGCGGCGAGTCCCGCGCCCTGGAGGAGATTCAGCTATGAGCGACCTGCGGAAGTACGGCGAGTCGGCGGCGAACGCCGTCCTCGAACGGGTCGGCCGCGGCGTCAGCCAGATGCAGGAGCGCAAGCCGCTCGCCCACGACCTGCTCGAATCCGAGGACGCCTACCTCGTCGTCTTCGACGCGCCCGGTGCCCGCGCCGAGGACGTGCAGGTCCGCTTCCTCGACGGCGAAGTCGAGATTCGTATCGACCGCTTCCGCGACTTCCACGAGGGCTACGAGATGCGCTTCCCCGGCCGCGGCCTCACGCTCTCGGGGACGGCGACCATCCCCTCCGACGCCTCGGTCGAAGCCGCCGAGGGAACCGCCACGGTCGGCAAGCACGGCACGCTCCAGATTCGGATTCCCAAGGACGAACGCGCGAGCGACATCGCCGTAACCGAGGAAGAAGACGAAGACGACGGCGAGGCCGAATCCGAGGCCGGCGACGAAGTCGACTTCGAAGACGTGGACGACCAAGACGCCTGAGTTCCGGGTTCGGGCGCGACGACCCCTCCGAACCTCCTTTTCGCGCTAGTCGCCGTCGAGCGTCGTCCCTTCGACCACCGCGAACTCCTCGTCGCCGGCGAAGCGGCGAGGGTCGAACGCGGCCGGAATCCGTTCTTGACCGTCTCCGAGCACCGCCTCCGCGAGTCGTTTCCCGATTGCCGGGGCCCACATGAAGCCGTGGCCGTGCCAGCCGGCGGCGACGTAGACGCCCTCGGCGACCGCGCCGACGAGCGGGTTCCGGTCCGGGGTCGCCCCGCAGAGGCCGGCCCACGCGCTGTCCGGCTGGTCGGCCTCGGCCGCCGCCTCGCCGGCCTCGTCGAAGCCGTCGATGCCGGTCCGGTGTCGAACCCCGTCGAGGGCGTCGGCGACGAACCAGTCGTCCGCGGTCGGGTCCCAGTCGTCGGGGTCGGGTTCGACCGGTTCGACGCCGTCGCCCGCGAGGACGCCGGCGGGATGCGGCCGCAGATACGACTCGTCGGTCGCGTCGTAGACGGTCGGCCCGCGGTAGTCGCAGCCGGCGACGAGCGCCTGCGCCCGGTAGGGTTTGAGCGCGATTGGGTGGCCCGCGTCGGCGAGCAGGCGGCGCGAGTGGACGCCGGCCGCGACGACGACGGCGTCGAAGCGGGCGGTCACCGCGTCGTCGACGGCGACGCCCGGCGGGTCGGTTCGAAGCGTCACCGCGTCGCCGACGCGGAACTCGACGCCCGCGGACTCGCACTTCCCGACGAACAGGTCCACGTAGGCCGCGGGGTCGGCCCAGCCGGCGTTCTCCGCGACGCCCGCGAGGAGCACGTCGTCGGTCCGAATCGGGAACCGGTCGGCCAGCTCGTCGGCGCCGACGAGCGACACCGCGCGGTCGTGGACGCGCATTCGCTCGACCGATTCTTCGAGCGCCGCGGCCGCCGCGTCGTCGCCCTCGCGCGCGAGGAAGACGTAGGGCGTCTCGTGGAAGGCGAACCCGCCCTCGCCCGAGAGGCTCCGAAAGCGGTCCATCGCGCTCTCGGCGACGGCCACGTCGATGTCCTCCGCGTAGGCGTCGTAGCAGATGCCGGCGGCGCGGCCCGTCGACCCGTCGCCGGGGGCGTCGCGCTCAAACAGCGTGACTCGCGCGCCGCGCTCGGCGAGGTCGAAGGCGGTCGTCAGGCCGACCGCGCCCGCGCCGACGACCGCGACGCGCGCTGATTCGTTCATACCCCGTCTGGGTCGGCGACCGACTTGAATGGCAGTTGCTCGTCGGTCGTGGGGTGAGAGTGATCGAGAACTGCGCGGCGCGGTCGCTCAGGATTGTAGAGAGACGGGGTAGGTCGGCCGGCCGTGGCCCGCGTGGAAACCACGTGGGTCCGAAAGGAGCCACCCGACCGTGCCGTCACCTGTCCTCTCCGGCGACCGCGTAAAAGGCCTCCGGTGCTCGGCGCGGCACAGGGCGGGGCGAACCGCAGGAGGCGGAGAGCGGGCGACCGGCCGGCGCGCCGGACTACTCGGCGAACTCGTCGACGCCGCGGGCGGGGTAGCCGACCACGAGGTCGATACCGGCGTCGCGGAGGTCGTCGATTCGCCGGCGGATGTCGTCGACCGAGCCGATGAGCGCGTAGTCGCCGGCGGCTTTCAGGAGCACTTCGCGGGCGCGGCCCTCGGCCGAGGCGTCGGTCGCGGCGTCGTCGGGGAGCGCGCGAGCGACGGGGCGGCGGCGGGAGACGTACGCGCCGACCGCGTCGAGAATCTCGTCGTCGTCGTCGGTGAAGGCGGTCGGGGCGTAGAGAGCGACCTCGCCGTCGAAGCCGGCCGCCCGGAGCGCCCGAACGTCTCTGCGGGTCGACCGCGAGAGGAGTTCGTACTGGGTGCCGCCGGCGGCGAGGGCGATTCGCTCGATGCCCTCGGTGCCGACCCACGCGTCGGGCGCGCGCTCTCTCGCGGCGCGGAGCCGGGGGGCGACCGCGCGGCGCGCCTCGTCGTCCGTCAGATACGCGCCGTGGCCGGCCACGAGCACCTGTCGAATCCCGTCCGGGAGCCACTCGTACAGCGAGTCGTCGCCGAGCGGGTCGAAGCCGTCGGTGCGGACCGGCGTGGTCAGTCGGACCTCCTTTTCGGCCGCGAGGTCGCGCAGTACGTCCTCGTCGGGGAGCCGCTCGCGGCCCTCGTAGTCGATGGCAACGACATCCAGCGGGACCGCAAGCGCCTCGCGCACGTCGCACTCGGCGGGTTTGAGCGCGACTGCGTCCAGACCGGCTTTCGAGACCGCACGCTCGGCGGTCAGCATGCTATCACCACAGAAGTTTCAGTACCGTCGCGGAACGCGATCCATCGTCTGTGCGACCATGTGAGAACGAGTAGCGCGGAGGAGGGCAAAACCCTGTCGATGACGGCGACGATGGCTCGTCGCGGGGTGTTTATATACCCTGCATCGACCCGGCAGCGACCGGTTCCGTAGCGCGTGTCAGCCGGTCGCACTGCGAGTGACCGCCGTGTTCACCCGCGTCNGTTTATATACCCTGCATCGACCCGGCAGCGACCGGTTCCGTAGCGCGTGTCAGCCGGTCGCACTGCGAGTGACCGCCGTGTTCACCCGCGTCTCGTCACGATTGTATTTAGGACACAATTCTATGTCTCGATTAGTAGTCGAAAACGAATCGTGACAGTCTCAGACGCCCGTTTTCGGTTATTCCCAGTTCTATGGATTCGGAAATCGCGTCGCCGTTATATGGGGTTCGCGGCCGACGATTCAGATGTAAGGTGAACCGAGATGCCCGCTAACGCACAAATCGAGATGCTGGGGAACAGGATGGACTTCGACTACTCGCGGGGCGTCACGGGCTACGTGCTCGTGCTGACCCGCCTCATCACCGGCTACTGGTTCCTCCACGCGGGACTGGGGAAGATAACCGGTGAGCCGTTCAGCGCCGCGGGCTACCTCGCGAACGCCCCCGCCGCCTCGCCGCTGCAGGGCTTCTTCGCGTGGGCCGCCGCGACCCCGTGGCTCCTCGACCTCACGAACGTCATGGTTCCGTGGGGCGAGTTCCTCATCGGTCTCGGACTCATCGTGGGTGCACTCGTCCGGCTCGCCGCCTTCTTCGGCGGCGTCCTGATGGTGTTCTTCTACCTCGGGAACGCCGATTGGGGACACGGCCTGGTCAACAGCGACCTGTTCGGCCTCATGATGTTCGTCATCGTCGGGACGCTCGCGGCGGGCCGCATCCTCGGCCTCGACGCCATCATCGAGAAGATGGAGTTCGTCCGCCAGCGCCCCGCGCTCAAGTACCTCCTCGGCTGAGGGGGTACAAGCGGGCCGGGCACGGGACTGAGAGGGGCAGGGAGTGACGGAATCGACGTCCGCGACGCTGTTTTGTTTTTCGGCACTGATTCGGACGCCGCGAGCGACCGCGCCGGGTCGGCACGCGCCGAGGGGTACTACACCGGGTAGTCGGCGTCGGGGTCGACGACGCGGTCGACCTCCTCGGGGACGCGCCAGCCGGTCGTGAGTTCGAGCAGTTGCACGAGCATCCGCCCGGTCGCGCCCCAGACGGTGTAGCCGTCGACGTGGAAGAAGTGGAGCCGAATCTCGCCGTACTGCGGGTGGTCGCGGCGTTCCGACTCGTAGTTCGCGCGGTCGATGAGGTCGCCAACCGCGAGCACCGCGATTTCGGCCACCTCGCGCTGGTCGGGTTCGTACGCGCGGTCGGGAACCGTGGCGACGAACGGCGAGACGGCGTAGTCGGTCACGGTGCGGATGTCGTCGAGGCGGCCGTGAAACGCCGCCTCCTCGGGTCGAAGTCCGATTTCCTCGTTGGACTCGCGGAGCGCGGTCGCCCGCAGGTCGGCGTCGCTCGGTTCGCGGCCGCCGCCGGGAAAACTCATCTGGCCCGGGTGCTCGCCGAGATGGTCGGCACGCTTGGTAAACAGGATGTGCGGCCGCTCGTCGCGGAACACGACGGGGGCGATGACGGCCGCCCGCCGGCCCGCGTCGACGGTCACCGGTTCGTGTCGAGTGACGCCCGCGAGGTCCATCGTCACGGTTCGTAAAGCGATGCCGCGACTTAGGCCTGCCCCTCCGCGTCCAGGGCGGCGTCGAGGCGCTCGCGAATCGACCCCACGTCGGTGTCGGCCCACGCTTCGAGGTCGTACGTCACGTCCAGCAGGCGCTCGATTTCGTCGGCGTCTCCCGTCTGCACCGCGCTCGCGGCCGCCGCTCGGAGGCGGGATTCGACCTGCGTCGCGAGCTCGTCCCGCGGCACCTCGCGGGTCGGGTAGTCGAGGATGTGCGGCAGGTCCTCCGCCCGGTCGGGGAGCGTCGGAAACGCCATCGGGCCGACCGTCAGGAGTTCCGCCTCCGTCTCGTCGTCCTCGTAGGGGACGAGGTAGTAGGCGTCGACCGCGTCGGAAATCGCGCCCGACAGCGCGTCGCCGTCGGTCTCGCGGCCCTGCTTGAACGCGAGTTCGTCCAGCGCGGTCTCCAGTTCCTCGCGGGTGAGCGCGCCGAAGAGGTCGACGACGCCCGCGAGGTCGTCGTAGGTCGCCTCGCTCATCGGCCCGCGCCCTCCCGAACGTCGTCGAGGTCGTCGCCCGCGGCGGCGAGCACCGCGTCGGGCGACAGCGACGTGTCGTTCCACGCCGGGAGCCGCGTGTCCTCGCCGGGTTTCGAGATGGCATCGGCGTAGGTGGCGACCTGCTCGCGCTCGTCGCCGCGGTCGTAGTCGAAGCCGTTGAACGCCGCGTCGGCCGCGTACTGCTCGACCAGCCGGTGTCCGGCCTCGCGGTAGCGCTCCGCGAGCGTGTCGAACTCGACGCTCCCGCCGTGTTCGACGACCGCTCTGAGGAGCGTCCGCCCGACCGACTCGCTCATGTCCGAGAGGCCGGTCGGGCCGCTCACGGAGCGGTGGTCGTGTTCGTACTCGCCGAGGTCGACCTGCGCGCTCCGGTCGAAGCCGGCGTGGGCGAAGGCGTCGCCGAGGGTTCCGACTTCGAGGCCCCACTTCCGCGGCGACCGCATCCGCACCGCGAGGTCCGAGGTGGCCGCGAACTCCCCGGCGAGGGCGTACCGAAAGGAGTCGAGATATCGGACGATTGGGGCGTCGGTCTCGGCTTCGAGCGCGCGGACGAGCGGGGCGTAAAACAGCCTGAACAGCCGGCCGTAGAGCCGCTCTTCCTCGACGCGGGCGTAGTAGCCTTTCGAGAAGTCGTGGCCGTGGGCGAGCGGGAACAGAAGCCGCGGGACGTAGCGCTCGTCGTAGGTCTTCGTGTCCGCGTCGTGGACGACGACGTACTCCTCGCTGGCGGCACAGCCGAGCGCGAGCCACACGTCCCGGCCCTTGCCGCGCTCGCCATCGAGACCGTGGGAGTCGAGGAGGTCGGCGACGCGGGGACCGTCGCACCACAGCACGTCGAGCGGCAGGTCGTACTCGTCGAGCCAGTCGGTGAAGGGGGCGACCCGGTCTGCGGGCGCGCGGAGAGGGACGACGACCCGCGCCGGCGAGAGCGACTCCAGCGTCGACAGCACCCGGTCGGCCGCGAGACCGGCGTACTCCCGCTCGGTCATCGGCACGACCACGGCCGCGCGGTCGGTCGGGGCGTCGGGAACCGAGCCGGAGAGGTCGTGGAGCGTCGTGACCCGCTCTTGTACGTACTCCATCGTGTCGGCCGTGGGACCGGGCGAGCAAAAGTGCGGCGAGAGCCGAGTCGGCTGCCGACTTCGCGCGACCGCCGCCGACCCGTTCAGTTCGGGATGCGCCCGGCGTGTTGGAGCGCGATGAGGCCCGCGACGACGACCGCCAGCCCGACCGAGAACCAGAAGAACACCTCGTCGAACGCGTAGCCGAAGTCGGTCAGGGCGCCGACCGCGCCCGACCCGCTGGCCTGGAATATCATCATGCCGAACGAGTACACCGAGTAGGCGCTCCCGCGGCTCTCGTCGGGGAGCGTGTCGAGCAGGTAGGCGTCGAGCGCCGGAAAGAGGCTGTGGATGACGTAGCCGACGACCGCGGTGACGACGATGAGACCGACGAGACTCGTCGTCATCGTGAGGACGAACACCGAGACGACGAAGGAGACGAGCACGCCGAGGATGTAGGGGATGCGCGGAAGCTTGTCCGCGAGTCGCCCCGAGAGGAAAAACGCCGGCACGCCCGCGCCGAAGACGACCGTCAGCATGTTTCGCGCCGTCGTCGCCGGCAGGCCCTTCGACACCATGTACAGCTCGTAGAAGTTGAACAGCCCCTGCCAGACGAAGCCGGTGAAGCCGAGGATGACGATGCCGGTGAGGATGACTCGCCACTCCGTGCGGGCCGCAACGAGGAGGTCGCGGTCGGCCGCGCCCGCGTCCGGGAGGTCCGTCGAGCGGGCCGTGGCGAACAGTGCGAGCGTCACGACGGCGGCCGCGAGGCCGACGCAGACGAAGACGAGCTGCCACGCCGCGGAGACGAACGGGAGCCGCGGGACGAGGTCGGGACCGACCGCGAGGACGAGCGTGACGAAGGGGGCGACGCCGACGGCCGCGAGCTGGCTGGCGGTGCCGTGGATGCCCATCGCGCGGCCGACGCGGTCGGGAAACAGCTCGCTCACGAGCGGGTTGGCGGCGACGAAGTACGCGCCCGAGGCGAGCCCCATCGAGACCGCGCCGACCATCAGCGTCTCGACGGTGGTCGCGCTGGCGGTCACGCCCGAGGCGACGACGAGGACGACGCCGGTCCCGAGCACCACGCGATGTCTCGGCACGCGGGTGAGCAGCCAGCCGGTCGGAACGCGGAGGGCGGCGCTCCCGAGCCAGACGAGGGTGGCGACGATGCCGACGGTGGCCCGGTCGACCTCGAAAAAGAGGATGAACTCCCCGAGGAGCGGTGCGAAGACGACCCGAGCGAGATTGACGAGTAACACCATCCCGCAGAGCGTTCCGAAGAGGCGGCCACGTGACACGGACGGAACCGCGCGCCGCGAGGTGACAACAGTTTCGACTGAACGAGACCGCGGGGCGTCGTGCGGGTCGAAAACGGGGGTGTTGTGCGGGTCGAAAACGGGGATTGTCGTCGGGTTTTTATGTTCGTTGCACAAACGGGAGCGTATGAAGACAACGCGGAAGGGGCTTCGAGACGGGGAGTTGGAAAAAGACACCTACGGACGGCTGACCTGCTCCGAGTGCGGCGAGTCGCTGAAGAAGAAAAATGACCCCGACGAAGTGTTCTCGGTCCGTATCTGCGCCGACTGCGGGCGCGAGTGGAAAGAGCTCAGATAACCGCGAGTCGACCGAAAGCGGCCGTCCGAGAACTGGGGCGACTGCTCACTCGAAGACCGAATCGAACGTCCGCGCCCCGAGGGGGTCGAACGTGCCGGCCGCAACGTTCTCCGCGACGTGTTCTACCGACGATGCGCCGACGAGCGCCGCGGTCACGCCGGGCGCGCTCCGCGAGAAGTTGAGCGCCCGCTGAGCCGCCGTGTCGCCCGCGAGCACCGAGTTTACCGACGCCGGAATCTCGGCGGCGAGGTCGCCCTGCGCGAGGCTGGCGCTCGTGAAGGCGTGCAAGCCGTGTTCGTGGGCGTACCGGAGCGCGCTCATCGCCTCGCCCGCGTCGGTGTCGTGGGCCTCGACGGTGAACGCGTCGGCCATCACGACGTTGAACGGGAGCTGAATCGCTTCGAGCGAGTGGTCGTCGTTGCCGACGGTCTCGGCCGCGCGCTCCGCCCGACGGACGAGTTCGGGCAGCGACAGGTAGGCGTCGTGGTCGGGCGCGACCCGGAGCGCCTCCCACGTTGCGACGCCGTACCGACCGATGTCGTCGGCGGCGACCCGGCGTTCGAGCACCTCGAAGGCGGCCTCGACGCGGTCGTACACCGTCTCGCGGTCGGTGACGGCCAACTGCGTCTCGGGGTTGTGGAGGAAGTAGCAGTCGACGTGGTCCAGTCCCGTCAGGTCGAGCGAGCGGTCGACCATCTCGTCGACGAAGGCGGGCGCGATGGTGTGACTGCCGTGTGCGAGTTCGTCGGGGTCAGCGAGGCCGGCGTCGAGGACCGTCTCGCGGACGTACGCGCCGGGGTCGTCCGGGCGCTCGCGGTCGAAGGGGACGAACCCGGCCTTCGAGGCGACGACGACGGCGTCGCGGTCGACGTCGGCCCCGCGGACCGCGTCGCCGACGACCCGCTCTGCGCGCCCGTGGCGGTAGTTCGACGCGGTATCGACGAGGTTGACGCCGTGTTCGAGCGCGGCGACGAGCGACTCGCGGTAGCGGTCGTCGACCGCGTCGGTCGGCTCGCCGAGGTAGGTTCCGATGCCGATACTGGAGACGACGCCGGGACCGAACCGGCGGTAGAAGGTGCGGCCGAAACTGTCGCCGAACCGGTCGCGGTAGGCCCACGTCGCCCGTCCTGTTGCCATGGGCGGGGCTACGGCGGCCGGCTGTTAAGGGCCACCGGTCCGGGTCCGCGATAGTGGTCCCGGTTCGGTCCGAGAGTCAGATATCGCCGGACAGCGCCTCGAAGATGTGTTCGACGAGTTCGTCGCGGGGGACGGACTCGCCGTTGCCGCCGTCGGTGACGGCGTCGGGTCGGATTATCTGGCCGCCGCCCATCCGGGCGTGACCGCCGGCGCTCGCCCCGCGGTAGTGGTCGAGGGCGGATTCCAGCGTCCGGCCCATGTGGACCCGGTCGTCGCGGGAGCGCCCCGAGAGGTAGACGTTGCTCTCGCGTTCGCCGCAGACGACCGCGGCGGTGACGCCCTCCAGTTGGATGAGTTCGTCGGCCGCCTGCGGGATGGCGTCGACGTTCGAGATGGTGCCGATGTCGGCGACGGCGAAAGGACCGCGCACGTCGCGGCCAGCGATGGCGCGGGCTTTCGCCTCCAGCACCTCGCGGGAGACCTCGGGGTTGGCGATGCGGTCGAGGTGGTCCTCGTTGACGCCGGGAAACAGGAAGCCCGCGGCGTCGAAATCCGCGGCCGAACAGCCCGCAGTGAGGTGTTTGGTGTCCGTGAGAATCCCGTAAACGAGGCCCGTCGCGACCTGCGAGGGGACGGTGTACGAGGCGTTCACCTCGCTTGCGTGCATGTCCGGCGGGACGGGTTTCGCGCCCACGTCGCGGAAGTACTCGGCGACGATGCTCGAACACGCGCCGTAGTCGGTCCGCACGTCGGTGAAGGCCTCGCCGGTGCCGTCGCCGGGGTGGTGGTCGACGACGGCGTAGGGGAGGACGCCCTCCGCGCCCGCGAAGCCGCGGGGTTCGTTGTGGTCGACGAGGACGACCGCTTCGGCGGCGAGGTCGCTCACGTGGTCGATCGGGTCTAAGTCGAGGTCGAGAACGGTTCGGAACGCGCGATTTTCCTGGTGTCGAATCTGGCCGGCGAACTGGATGGTCGGTGTGGTGCCGACCTGTTCTGCGAGACAGGCCACGCCGATTGCCGCGGCCATGGCGTCGGGGTCCGGGTTCGGGTGCATGAGGACGGCGATTTCGTCGACGCCCTCCAGCGCCTCAGCGAAGCGCGTGCCCATCGACCGCTTGAACCGAATCGCGGCGTAGACGACGAGCGCGAGGGCACCGAGCGCGACGACGAGCGCCGCCGCGATTTCGGGGTGGGTCCGCACGAACGAGTCGAGAGACTCGAAGATAGCACCCGTGTCGAACTGCCCCACCGGACCGAACATACACAACACGACCGGGGCCTACCGTATGAATATTCCCCCTAATCGAGTTGTCCTGAGTGACAGAATTTCGGCGGTTCGAACCTGTCGTCCCCCGAATACGGTCAGTCGCCGTCGGCTCGGTAGGCGTCGATTGCCGCCCGGTAACCCTCCCGATACGTCGGATACGCGAACGAATAGCCGAGTTCGCGGAGGTAGTCGTTCGAGCAGCGCTTGCTCGTCAGAATGCGGCGGCGAGCGGCCGCCGAGAGGTCGCCCGCATCGAGGCGCTCTTCCTTCGTGCGCTTTTCGGGGCGCGGGACGCCGCACTCGTCGGCCAGCCAATCCGCGAACTCGTGTTTCGAGACGGGTTCGTCGTCCACGACGAGGACGGTGTCGTCGCGGGCGCGGTCGGTTTCGAGGAGGTGCGCGACGACGCCCGCGGCGTCGTCCCGGTGGACCATGTTGAGATAACCCGCCGTGACCGGGCCGGTCAGGTAGCGGTCGAGTCGGTAGCGGCCGGGGCCGTAGAGGCCGGCGAACCGGGTGACCGTACCTTCGATTCCCCGCTCGGCGGCGTGCTCGCGGGCGACGCGCTCGGCCTCCGCGAGGACGCGCGTCTTGTCGGTCGTCGGGTCCAGCGGCGTCGATTCGTCGACGAAGTCGCCGCCGTGGTCGCCGTAGACGCCCGTGCTCGACGTGTAGACGAGGCGCTCGGGCGGCGAGTCGCGGGCGGCGAACTGGTCGATTGCCGTTCGGAGGCCGTCGACGAAGACGGTCCGGGCGGCGTCGGCCCCGCGGCCGCCGGAGCTCGCGGCGAAGACGACGTGGTCCACGTCGGGGACCGCTCCGAGGGAGTCGGCGTCCGTCACGTCGGCGCGAACCGCTTCCGCACCGGTCGCTTCGACGGCGTCGAGACCGTCGTCGGAGCGGCGGACGCCCCACACGTCGTGGTCGTCGGCGACGAGCGTGCGGGCGAGTTCGAGGCCGACGTAGCCGCAGCCGAGGACGGCGACCCTCATCGTTCGTTTCGGACGGCGATGACGTGGTGGATAGCGGCCAGTTCGTTCAGCGTGGCGGCGGTACGACCCTCGATAGCCTGCTGAATCTCCTGTCCGGAGAGGTCGAGGTCGACCTCGGACGCGAGCGTGTCCACGTCGAGGATGCCGCTCGTCATGCCCATGAGGAGGTGGTCGCGGAACTCCCAGACGATGGCGTCGGCGTCGTGGTTGCCGTCGGCGAGTTCGAGGACGGCGGCGGCCTGTTCGAGCGTGAGGTCCAACACGCCGTTCGAGAGCGCGGCTTCCGAGACGCCCGCGGCCTCGGCGGCCGTCTCCGGTCCGGCGGCGTCGACTGCGCGGCGAATCTCGTCCTCGTAGGCGGCCCGCAACTCGTCGGCCGAGAGGGTTCCGGGCTCCGCGGCGGCGTCGTGCAACATACACCGCGGGTTCGGCGTTCCGGCGGCAAAACGGTTGCCACTCGGGTCGTATTGGCGGCTACTCGTCGTCGTCGAGAGGGCAGTCGGCCGCGACGGTACAGCCGGGGCCGCCCTGCCACCCCTCGGAGCGCTCGTCCGCGTTGCCGTCGATGTCACCGACGCCGACGCCCGACGGCGGCACCGCGACGACGATCGTCGTCTCCACGTCGAACGAGACGCGGTCGCCGCGGCCGACCGTCTCGGCGGTGCCGTCGTCGTCCCAGTCGAGGGTGACCGTCGAGCCGTCGCGGGCGTACGTCAGCGACTCGGCGTCGCCGCGGGCGTGGACGCGGAACTGCGCGAACTCGCCGGCGACCGCCACGTCCCAGACGTTGACCGTGGCGTACCAAGAGCCGGGGACGGGCGCGACCGGCATTCCGGCGGGGATGCGCTTGAACGACGTGTCGAACCGCGAGTCGAGCGTGTCGTTCAGGCGGTCTGCGACCGCGTCCTCGGTCGCGCTCATCGCCGCATCGGTCGCGGTGTCGGAGACGGCCTGCTGGCGGGCGGTCCGCGTCGTCTCGACGGTCCGGTTCGTCAGCCGCTGTGGGACCGTCGTCGAGCGGTCGCTACGAACGGCTCGGAACGCATCGTCGAGGCGGAGTTCGAGGAGGTCGGCCTCGACGGTTCCCGGAGCCGCGGCCTCGACGGCGATTGCGCGCGCCGCGGAGCCGTTCGTAATCGCCAGCGCCCGATGAGCCGGGTCGTCCCACGCGCCGAGCGAGCGCTCCAAGATTCGCTGGCGCTCCGTCACGGAGTGGTTGGTGTGGTCGCGAAGCGTGTGGCGGGCGGCCTCCTCCGCGGGAACGACCGACCGGTCGACCGCGGTTTCGAGCCTGTCGCGGCGGTCGGCAAGCGTCTCGTTCGTTGCGTTCGTGTTTTCGAGCGTCGAGTCGGCCGCGAGGAGCGTGCGGGCCGCGACGCGGAGGGGAACGCGGCGGTTCGCGCCGAACAGCGGTTCGAGGACCGTGTCGGCGGCGTCGCCGTAGGGGAGCGTAAACAGGTTCGTGTTGCGGGCGACGAGCGGGTGATACGTGCCGCCCCGGGCGACCGTCGGGACCGCAGCGCCATCGAGGCCGCCGAGCGAGAGGTACATCGGGTCCGCGTCGGGGACGAATCTGACGCCGCTTTCGTTGGCAGTTCCGTTCGCGCCGTCGGCTCGCGAGTCACCGAGCGCCGCGCGGGCGACCTCCTCGGCGCGGACCGCCTCCGAGAGCGAGCCGAACTCCGCGTCCTCGCTCTCGTTGTTGGCCGCGTCGCTCGCCGCCGCGGTCTGATTCGCCCGGTGGTCGAGCGTCGCCAGCACGCGGTCGAGGTAGGTCGCGCGAACCGCGACGCGCGCCCGGTCCGCGACGCCGTCGTAGGCGGCCGGCGCGTCCACGAGGTCGCTGCGGTCGGCGCGGAGGTCGGACGCGAGCGCTGCGGCGGGATTCACCTCGCCCGCGGCGACTCGCCGCGCAGACACCGTCACGCGCCGGTCTCTGACCCGGTCAGCGAGCGCGATGAGGTCCGAGCGAACCCAGCGGTCGAGGCCGGCTGCCATCGGTGCGGTCGCCTGCCGCGGGTCGGGCGGGGTGCCGGTCACAACATCGCAGGCGATGTCGTCGAAGCCGCCGCGCGTCACAACCACGTCGGCGGCCGCGTCGGCGGCCGCGGCGAAGTTTTCGCCGTCGAGCGCGCCGCCGGAGGTGACCGCGGGGTCGATGGGTCGAACGGGGGCTGAGACGGCGGCCGGGTCGACGACGGCCGCGAGGTCGACGCGCGTCCTCGTCTCCGTTCGCGCTTCGGTCTGGAGCGTTTCGTTGCCCCGGCGGAACGTTCGAGTGGTCGTCTCGACCGTCGTCACGATGCGGGAGCCGGCGTCGACGACGACGGTGTCGGCGTCGACCGCCGGAGTTCGCGTCGGCACCGTCTCGGCCGACGATGACGTGTCGGTCGAGATGCTGACGAGTGTCCATCCGCGTCCGGAGTTCTCCGGCGGGTCTTCGGTCCGAGAGAGGACATCCGTTTCGGCGTCGATTTCGACCCCGGCGCGGTGGGCGTCCGCGACCACGTCGTCGTAGGCCGGCGCGTCGCCGCGGCCGTCGAGGAGGCCGACGAGCGCGTGGTCGGCGGCGGAGCCGACGGAGGCGTTGATGGTCCGGTTCGTCGGGACCTCGCTCGCGGGCGACTCCGCGTCCGGGTTCGGTGCGGGGAGCGCGTTCGCCAGTTCGGGCGCGGCCGAGACGCCGGTCTGCGACAGCAGGCTCTTGGCACCGGTTTTGACGGCGGCGCGGCCGGTCGCACCGCGGGCGTCGGCGTCCGTCGCCCCGAACGCCTGCTGTTCGGCGAGGAGGACGCCGGCGTTCGTCGCCAGCGCGGCGTGGTCGTTCGAGACGACGTTGTCAACGGGCGCGCCGGCGTACTGGCTCCAGCCGCGGGTCCACGCCGAGGCCCACATCGCGGTCGTCACCGTCGCGTCGAGCGTCCCGCCGTCCAGCGCGTTCGCGTCGAGGCGGCGCTCGAAGGATTCGGTCCGGTCGTGGAGCGCGAGAACCGGCGTCCGGACGCCGACCGTCGTAGTGACGGACTCGGCGGCGACGGTGCGGCCGCCGCGGGCGACTTCGACCGAGACGTTCTCGACGGTCGCGACGAGGACGGTTCCGTTCTCGCGACTCGATATGGAGACGCGGTCCATCGCGCCTCGCAGGCTCGACTCGTTCGTCGGTCGCGGCAGGGTCGCGGTCGCGTTCACGTCGCCGCGGGCGACGGAGACGGCGCGGAGCCGCTCCGTCGCGGCCAGCGCGATGCGGAGCCGAAGATAGTCGCGGAAGGTGTGCTCGTCGGAGAGCAGTCGCCCGGCGGTCGTGTTCGCGGGCGAGGTGACGGGGTTCGCCGCGGCCTCGCGCGCCGCGTCGCCCACAGCCGCGCGGACGGCGGCGTCGGCCTGCGCGGTCGCGCGGTCCATCGCGTCGTCGACGCGGCGGTCGGCCACGGGGTCGTGGGCCGAGAGCGCGCCGGAGAACGTCGCGCTCCCGACGAGCAGTAACACGCCGAGCAGGGCGAACGGAACCCGCCCCCGGTCGTCGGCGGCGAGTCTCACGGCGACCACGTCCTGACGACGACGGTGACGCGTCCCACGGAGACAGCCTCGGCGGCGGCGCGCGGGGTGTCGTACCGGGCGCGCATCGTCTTTGCGAACCGCGGATTCAGCGCCGCGGCGAGGTCGGCGTTGGCGGCGCGAGTCTCCTCGCGGGCGACCTCGGGCGCGACGGAAGCCTCCGCCAGCGCGCCGGCCCGCTCGTAGCGGTGAGCCATCAGCGACGATACCGGCTCGTCGCCGCGGAGCGCGAGCCGAGCGAGCGTCGGCGGGAACAGCCCGGCGACGGTCCGGTCCGCGACGAGCCGAGCGACGGCGTCGAAGCCGTCGTCGCTGGCGGCGATGGCGTCTTCGCGCGCTGCGGGGAACCCGCTCGGCACGTCGAGCGTCGCGGAGTGAACCGTCGCCGAGGACGGCGGCTCGGGACCGAGCGTGTCGTTCGCGCGGACGGACGAACCGGGGAACGGCGTCCACGAGACGGCGACGGAGACGCCGCGCGTCGGGAGTTCGGAGGCGACGCGGGCGGCGGTCCGCTTCCGGAAGTCGTCGCGGGCGCGGGTCAGGCGAACGCCGTCGACGGTGACTGCGCCGAGCGTCGAGCGGGCGAGGAGTCCGGCGAGGCTGCCGTGGGCGGTCCGTTCGAGTTCGCGGGCGTCGATGTCGTCGGCATCGAGCAACGACGGGTCGGCCGCGTCGACGCCGGGGGCGAGCGAGTAGTTGACCGTCGCGGTGCTCGTCGCCAGCGACGAGGCGACCCCGTCGGCGTCGACGGCGGCATCGCCGCCGAGGCCGGAGCCCGCATCGGCGTCGGCGGTGACGACGAGACCGATGCTCGCGCTCACGAGGAGTAGACACACCGTCACGTCGAAGACGAGGTCGGTCATCGCCACACCTCGACGCGGAGCGTGCCGAAGCCGACGCGTCCGGGCTCGGCGCGGACGGTGACCCGAGTCGAATCGGTGTCGGCGTCGGCGGGCGCGTCGGGGCCGACGGCGCGGCGGTCGTCGTCGACGGCGACGACGACGCGGCAGGAAAAGCCGTCCGGGCAGGCGTCACGGGCGTCCGAGAGCCGCGAGGCGACGACGACGCCCGAGTCGTCTTCGAGCGCGGACTCGACGTTCGACAGGGTCGCGGACGCGAGGTCGCGGTCGGCGGTCGGCATCGACTCGTCGAGCACCGTCGCGTAGCCCGAAATCGCCGCGCAGACGACGAGCAACGCGGTGAGCGCGGCGACGGGCGAGGCCTGTGCTCTACGCCGAGACGACGGTGACATCCGTTCCCTCCCAACTGACGTGGCGGACGACGAGCAGTTCGCTGGCGGGCCGCCACGAGGCGTCCCGGTCGCGTGCGGTCTCGGCCGCGTCGTCGAACTCGGCGGCCGTGTCGAAGACGGCGCTCGGTGACGCGCCGGCGGCGACCGACCCGAGGCGGGAGTCGGGCGTCGCCGGCGTGACCGGGCCGAAACCGAACGTGGCGTGCGCCGCGCCGCCGTCGTTTCGGAGCCCGATGCGGTGCGGGCCGACGCGGACGGCGTCGGCGTCGAGGTCGTGTTCGGCGGTCGCGTCGTAGTCGGCGACGGCCACGGTATCGACGGCGTCCGCGACCCCCGAGGCGTCGGGTGCGGGCGTCACCGGGAGGCCGGCGACCGTCCCGATGAGGACGGTCGCGGCCACCGAGAGCGCGGTCCACGTGTAAAGCGTATCGAGCGGTGCGTCGAGCATAGACCGGGGTGGTCCCGTCCGGGTATATAAACCTCAGCACGGACTCGCGGCGGCTCAGACGAGCGTCCCCGCGGCGGCGAACGCGACGGCGAACGTCGCCGTCGCCGACACGAGCGCGCGACCGACGCGGGAGGCCACGAGGTGGCGGTCGAGGCCGTGTTCGACGCCGACCGAGAGCGTCGTCAGGATGACCGCCGAGAGGAGGACGTACGCGCCGACGGCGAGTCCGAGGTCGGCGGTCGAAAGCGGCGTCGCGACGGCGGTCTGGTCGAGCGTCTTCGCGGGGGCCATCCCGTCTGCGAGCGCGACGGTCGCGCCGGCGACGAGCGGCCCGAAGACGGCGGCCGTGTTCGACAGCGTCTCCGTGACCGAGGCGAGTTCGCGGCGGGCCTCGGCGTCGAGTCGGGCGAGCGCCGAGAGCTGGTCGGCCATCGAGACGATGGCGCGGCCGGCGGGGCGACCCTCGCTGGCGGCGAGGCCGAGGAGCGTCGCCACGCCCGCGACCCGGGGGCTCGGCGTCGATTCGAGGACGCCGTACTCGCCGCAGAACGACTCGACGACGCCCACGCGGAGGCGACGCTGGACGCCGACGGCTTCGTCGAGCAGGTCGCCGGTTTCGCCCGGGACCGAGGTCGCCGCGCGGGCGAGCGCGGATTCGACGGCTTCGCCCTCGCTGACGGCGCGGCCGACGAGGTAGAGCGCGTCCGAGAGGCCGTCTTCGACCGCGCGGACGCGGGCTCTGAGCGCTACGACCGGGCGGGCCGCGACGAACAGCGCGGTGCCGGTCCCGAGGCCGGCGGCGGCGAGCGGCGCGAGCCACGGTGCGACGAGCGTGTCGGCCGCGACGAACCCGACGATGCCAGCGACCGCGCCACCGGCGACGCCGAGGAGTCGGTGGTCATCGACCGCGGGGTGGGACGCGTCGACCGAGAGCGGCGCGAACGCGACCGGCCGGCGGACGAGCACCCACCCGACGGCGGCGAGGAGGCACGCGGGAAGCGCCACGTCGTAGACGAAGGCGACGTGCGCCGCGGTGACGCCGACGCCGGCGACGCGGGCGGCGGGGAGCGCGCCGACCAGCGCGAGCGGGAGCAGGACGCCGAAGGCGTAGACCGCCGTCACCGGCCCGCGGACCGAACCGACGAAGTCGGCGAGGCGGTCGCGGGTCCCCTCGCGAACGACCTCGTGGGCGCGGTCGAGGGCGCGGTCGCGCTCGCCGGCGGGAACGTCCGCGGCGGTCTGCAAGAGCGCGGTCGAGCGGTCGAGCGCCGGGAACCACGCGCGCCACGCGTCGGCGAACGCGGAGAGCCCCGCGGTCGGCGTTCCGCGGGCGCGGTCGGCGTGCGCTGCGAGCGAGGTCGAAAGCGGGTCGTCGCCGCCGCGCGCGGCGAACGCGCTGGCCCGTTCGACCGAGGGCTCGATGCGCATCCGAAGCGCGATGCGGCCGACGAGTTCCGGCGCGTTCCCGAGCGCCCGCGTCCGGCGGAGCGTCGCCAGCCAGACCGGGAGCGTGTGAACCGCGTGGGTCGCGCCGAGCGCGGCCGCGAGCGCGACGAAGACGACCGTGACGGTCGGGAGTCGAGCGACGAGGGCGACGAGCCCGCCGAGCAGTCCGGCGGGGAGCGCCGCGCCGTAGCCCGCTGCGACGACCGTCTCGGGGTCGAAACCGGCGTCGAGAAACGCCAGCGACCGGCGAAGCTCGTCGCTCGGCTCGGCGTCGATGGAGTCGGGCGAGAGCCGTGCGAGCGTCGTCACGCCCGTGTGGACCGCCGGATTCGAGTCGGGGTCCGCGGGCGCATCCGTGTCCCCGTTCAGCATCCCGAACCACGCTCCGCACGGGCCGCGGCGAGGTCGTCTGGCGTCGTCCGCTCCGTCTCGGCGAGCGAGGCGAGACGGGTGGCGCGGGCATCGAGCGCGTCGAGCGCGTCGGCGTACGACTCGCCGGGGCGGGCGAGGGATTCGACCGCGAGGCTGTCGCCGCGCGCGACCGCCCCCGTGGGTTCGAGGGTGCGACCGTCGTGTTCGAACAGCGTCTCGAACGCCGCGTCGTCGCCGACGGGGCGGACCTCCTCGACCCGGGCGACGCGGTGTGTCTCGGCGTGTTCGCAGGTGACGACGAGGTCCGTGGCGGCGAACGACGACGCCGGCACGCCGAGGTCGGAGACGACGCGCTCGCGCACGTCGGCGGCTCCGTCGCCGTGAATGGTTCCGAGGACCGCGTTGGCGTTCGCGCCCACGCGCATCGCCTCGTAGAGGACGGCGGCCTCCTCGCCCCGGACTTCGCCGAGCGCGAGCGCGCCGTCGCCCAGTCGGAGCGCCGCGTGGAGCGCCTCCTGCGGCGTCGGCTCCGGGCCGCCGGTCGTGTCGGTTCGGAGCGTCTGCACGTCCCGGTCGGCGTCCAACAGGCTCGACGCCGGCAGCTCCGGCGTGTCCTCGATGAGAACCGTGCGAACGTCGCGCGGGAGCTCCCACAAAAGCGAGCCGAGGAACGTCGTCTTGCCGGCCCCGCGAGAGCCGGCGACGAGGACCGAGGCACCGCGTTCGACCGCGAGCGAGCAGAGCGCCGCGGCGTCGGCCGACAGCGTCCCGTTGGCGACGAGCGCGGGGAGCGTCAGCGGCGTCTCGTCGTGGCGGCGGAACGCGAAGCCCAGCCCGTCGCTCGCGGGCGCGGTCACGCCCGCGACCCGGACGTTCGCGCCGCCGGCCTCGACGACGGTGTCGAGCGTCGGGTCGGCGCGGGAGAACGACGCGCCGCTCACGCGGCGCAGGCGGGAGGCGAGCGACTCCGCGCCGCCGGGTGCGAGGCGGACGTTCGTCGGCATCGAGACGCCGTCGGCGACGACGCGAATCGGGTTCTCGTCGGCGGGCGTCGAGACGTACACGTCCGAGACCGCGGGGTCCGAAAACAGGTCGTCGAGAACGCCGTTACCCGTGGTGTGCTTCGCCAGAATCGCCGCGAGCGTCTCGACCGGGGCGTCCGCGTCCGCGGCGAGCCGGACGGCGCGACCCGGCGCGCGGGGGCCGGCGTCGACGGTGCCGCGGGCGAGTCGGTCGTGGGCGGCTTCGAGCGTCCGCGCGGCGCGCTGGTCGAGCGTCGATTCGGGCGGCGTGAGATGGTAGACGGGGCCGCGCGGGCACTCGTAGCGGCGGGCGACTGCGCCGGTGTCGAGGTCGGTCGCCTCGACGAGTCGCCCGTCGGCCGGTGGACGGGGGTCGACGCGAGAGCGTGCGAGCGTCGGCCCGACCACCGCCCGGAGTGCGTCGCCGTAGTCGGCGCTTCGGGACGCGCCCTCCGCGAGCCCGGTTTCGACGGCGGCGCGGCGGACCGGCCCGGCGCGACCCGTCGCCTCGTGGGCGGCTCCGAGCGGGTCCTCGCGGACGCGGTCTGCGAGGCGGTCGTCGCGGAAGCGGACGCGCTCCGCGAACCGGCCGGCGGCGACGAGCAAGCCGGTCGCGTCGGCGTCGTACCGGCGTTCGAGTCCGTCGGCGCGGACGACGAGTCGGTCGGCGTCGCGGGTTTCGAGCGCCTCGACGACCGCCGCGCGGCAGGGGGCCGAAGTCGAGAGCGACCCGCGGTGCGGGCAGTCGCCGGCGTCGACCGCGAGCGTCACGGTGTCGTCGTCGGGGCGGTCGGTGGGCGTCGAGAAGGCGGGTTCACAGCCGCAGTCGCCGGCGGAGTCACGGGAGTCGCGCTGGCTGCCGGTCGCGTCGGCGAGCCGGTCGCCGAGCGCGTCCGGGAGCGCCGCGGCGACGGTTTCGGAGAGGGAGTCGATGGAAGGTGAGCCGAGGGGCATACGGGGTCGTGGTCCCGTCCGGGTATTTGAACCTACGCCGCCGACTGGTTGGCCGTCGCGGGGGCGACGACGACGACAGAACCGCCCGCATCGGCTTCGAGCGTCAGTCTGAGTCGATGCTCGCCCGGTCCGAGGACGAGTCGGTCGCCGACGACGCGAGTTCGCGGACCGCCGACGCGACGGACGACGGTCGAGCCGGTGGTGACACTCGCCGACAGTTCGACGCCGTCGCCGCCGCGAACCGTGAGGTTGGAGACACCGGCGGCCCGCCACGACCCGGACGGAACGTCGAGGACGACGTGCCGCTGCGCGCCCGCGACGCCGGCCGGCGTCGGGTCTTCCGCGGCCGAAAGCGTCGTGGCGGCGTGCGCGATATCGTCGGCCAGCGAGCCGATTTTGACCGTGGTCGCGTCCGCTCTCGCCGCGTCGGCCGCCGGGAAAACGACGCCCGCGATGGCGACCGCGAGCAGACACGTCAGAACGACGCGAATCACAGCGCGTCGCGGAGGCGGGCGGCCAGTCCACGGTCGGCGGAGTCGCCGCGAGAGTCGGTGGGTGCGCCGGAATCGGGAGCGGCGCGAGACTCGGGTGAGGGGGCGGCGGTTCCGGTGCCGAGACCGGTCTCCGCGGCGCGCTGGGAGCCACTACCGTCACCACCGTCGGTAGTCCGTCCGGCGTGCGACGCCGCTTCCGAGGCGAGCGCGTCGGTCGACCGCGAGGGCGCGGGCGACGCCGTCTCGTCGACGAGTTCCGATTCGAGCGACTCGGCCTTGGCGAGCGCGGCGTTCGCCCGGCGTTCGACGTCCTCGTTGACCGCGCGGACGCCGCCGAGGTAGCCGCGCATCGCCTGCGTCGCGGCGTCCATCTCGTCGAGGCGGTCGGTGAGCGACTCGACCGCCGATTCGAGTTCGGTGACCCGGCGTTCGATGGCCGCGAGGTCTTCGAGCGACGAGAAGTCGGCGTCGCCGTCGGTGATGGTGCGCTCGACCGCGTCGAGTCGCGCGGCGAGGTCGGCGGTACGGTCGGCCGCGGCGGTACGGTCGGCCGTACGGTCCGCCGCGGGCGGGGCGCTGGAAGCGGGCGAACCGAGTTCGGCGTCGACGGCGGCGTCGCGGCGAGTTGGGTCGGTCGTCATAGACCGGCGTGGTCCCGCCATCCGACATAAAGCTCCGGGTCAGCGCCCGAGTCGAACAGCCAGATGAGATAACAGTCCCCATGTGAGGAATGTTCAAGGCGGTCGCCGGAGTGAATCATGTATGAAAACCGTCCTGATTGGTGTGGGGCAGGCGGGTGGGAAGCTCGCGTCGGCGCTCCAGTCGTTCGACCGGCAGATGGGCTTCGGCGCGGTGCTCGACGCGGTCGCGGTGAACACCGCGAACGCGGACCTCCAGTCGCTTCCCGTCGAAACCGTGCTCATCGGCCAAGACCGCGTCAACGGCCACGGTGTCGGCGGCGACAATGAACTCGGAGCCGCGGTCATGGAGTCGGACCAGACCGAGGTCATGTCCGCCCTCGACGGCCGCGTGACGGCCGAGGCGGAGTCGATTTTCGTCGTCGCCGGCCTCGGCGGCGGCTCCGGGTCCGGCGGCGCGCCCGTCCTCGCGAAGGCGCTCGCCGGCGTCTACGACGTGCCGGTGTACGTCCTCGGCATCCTGCCCGGGGCGGACGAAGGGGCGCTGTATCAGGTGAACGCCGGCCGGTCGCTCAAGACCGTCGCCCGCGAGGCCGACGCCGTCCTCCTCGTTGACAATGACGCGTTCCGCTCGGCCGGCGAATCGATGAGCGAGGGCTACGACGCCATCAACGAGGCCATCGCTCGCCGCGTCGGACTGCTCCTCGCGGCCGGCGAAGCCACCGAGGGCGTCGGCGAGAGCGTCGTCGACACCTCCGAGGTCATCAACACCCTCCGTTCGGGCGGTATCGCGGCGCTCGGCTACGCGAGCGCCGAGGCCTCCCCGAACGCCGAGGACAACATCAACGCGGTCATGAGCACGACCCGCCGGGCCGTCCTGACGGGGACGAGCCTGCCCGACGCGAGCGACGCGGACGCCGCGCTGGTCGTCATCGCCGGCGAGCCCGACACCATCCCGCGGAAGGGCGTCGAGCGAGCGCGTCGCTGGGTCGAAGACGAGACCGGCAGTATGCAGGTCCGCGGCGGCGACTTCCCGCTGGAAAGCGGCCGACTCGCGTCGCTCGTCCTCCTCGGCGGCGTCGAGCGCTCCGAGCGGGTCGAGTCGTTCATGGAGCGCGCCCGCGAGGCCATCGACAAGGCGGAGACCGAACCCCGAGAAGACCCCAAAGAGATGTGGCACAGCGACGACCTCGACGACCTGCTGTGACAACCGACTCCTGTCGTTGGCAGCACGAACGACCAACAAACGGGTCGTTTTAAAGACGATTGTCCATCGATTCCGCGACGACTGCCCAGTCTGCGAATGCTTTTTCCGTCTCCCTTCCCATCCATGGTGTGTGTTAACAATATCTTCTCTCGGGGGCGCGAAACGATGCATGTGAGAACGGACTCGGCGCAACGCTGGAGTCGCCATGTCTGAGTCGGCCTCGGACCCGCTCCGGCGAAGTATCGAAGTCGAGTACTGGGTCGTCGAGGAGGACGGGTCGTTCACCGACCCGGGTGGGCTCGTCGACGCCTCACCGGGGGCCGAACGGGAGTTCGTCGAACCGGTGTTGGAGGTGAAGACGACGCCGTGCGATTCGGCGGCCGAGCTGCGCCAAGAGCTGTACGAACGGCTCGGCGACGTTCTCTCGCGGGCCGAGGAAGTCGGCAAGCGACTCGTCCCGCTCGCCACGCCGGTCAGCGACGAGACGGTGACGGAACTGGAAAGCGACCGGACGCGCATCCAGAACCGCGTCGTCGGGTCGGACTTCCAGTACGCGCGACACTGCGTGGGGACGCACGTCCACGTCGAACAGCGGCCCGGCCGCGAAATCGACCAGTACAACGCGCTCGTGGCGCTGGACCCAGCGCTGGCGCTGGTGAACTCGTCGCCGTACTACGACGGGCGGCGGTTGGCGGCGGGCGCGCGGTCGAAGCTGTACCGCCGGATGACCTACGACGACGTGCCGCATCAGGGGCGACTGTGGCGCTACGCCGACGACACGCGGGAGTGGTCGCGCCGCCTCGAACGCCGGTTCGAGGAGTTTCTCGTGCGCGCCGAGGAGGCGGGCGTCGACCGGACGACCATCGAGGCGAACTTCGACCCCGAGAGCGCGATTTGGACGCCGGTGCAACTCAGAGCCGAGTTCGGCACGGTCGAGTGGCGCTCGCCGGACTGTTCGCTCCCGAGCGACGTGCTCAGGCTGGCGAACAGCGTGGCCGACGTGGTACACCGTCTCGACGACGCGACGCTCAGAATCGAGGGCGAGACGGGACGCGTGACGGACGATCGGGTCGTGCTCCCCGAGTTCGACGCGGTGCTCCGGTACGTCAACGCCGCCATCGAGGACGGCCTCGACTCGGAGGCGGTGCGGTCGTATCTCGACCGGATGGGGTTCGACGTGGATGCGTACAACCCGGTGTCGCACGAAATCGACGGCCGCGAGACGGTCACAGCCGCGGAGGCGCGGGAGCTGCGACTGACCCACGCGGACCGGCTCGAACGGGACGTTCGGAACGCGGTCCGGCAACGAGAGTGAGAAACCGCCGACCGCTTACTGCTGGATGAGGCTCGCGCCGTCGAGTTCGGTGCGGCTGTACTCGACATCCATGAGGTCGAGGATGGTCGGCGCGATGTCGTAGAGGTCGGCGTCCTCGATGACTGCGCCGGGGTCGTCGACGTACAGCGTCGCGTTGTCGAACGAGTGCATCCCGTTACGGGGGCCGACGCCGAACACGTCGTCGTGGCCCTTGAAGCCGGACTTCAGGTCGAAGCCGTGGTTCGGGATGACGACGAGGTCGGGCGCGATGTCGTCGTGGTCGCCGCGGAAGGCGTCTTCCTTGACGACGACGCGGTCTGCGACCTTGTTGCCGTCGGGACCTTCGAGCGCTTCGAGTTCGGCCTTGAGTTCGTCGCGGACCGCCTCGTACTCGGACTGCGGGACCGACCCGCGTGGCTCGCGGCCTTCGAGATTGACGAAAAAGCGGCCGGGGATGAGCGAGTACGCCTTCGAGTCCTCGTCGATGTCCGACAGCGCGTCGTGGTCGTCATCCTCGTAGGAGAGCCAGCCGTTCTCCTCGAGCCAGGTGTTGCAGTGGACCTCGTAGTCGAGGGACGTAAAGCCGTGGTCGGACGCGACGACGAGCGTCACGTCCTCGGGGAGGGCGTCGCGGATGCGACCGAGGTAGTCGTCGACGGTGCGGTAGAACTCCATGAAGGCGTCCTTGTTCTTCCCGTCGCGCTCGTAGTCCTTGAACAGGAAGTGGTTGACGCGGTCGGTCGTCATGAAGACGCCGAAAAAGAGGTCCCAGTCGTCCTGGTCGATGTAGCGCTCGAACGCCTCGTAGCGCCGGTCGAGCGTCTTCCGGGCGTCCTCCATGAACGCGGTCTTGTCCTCGTCGTGACCGAGCTTCGCGTTCACGTCGATTTTGTAGTTCATCTCGGAGAGCGTATCGCGGAAGTCGTCGGGGTAGGCGGCCTTGTCGACGCCGGGCGAGAGGAAGCCCGAGACCATGCGCTGGACGTTGCGCTGGGGGGGGAACGTCACGGGGACGTTCATCACGGTGGCCTTGCGGCCGGCGTCGGTGACGCGGTCCCAGACGCGGGTGGCCTGCACGTCGCGGCCCATCGGGACGTACGTGTCGTAGGAGCCGACCTCGCGGTCCTGGAAGCCGTAGACGCCGGTTTCGCCGGGGTTGACGCCGGTCGTGAGCGCCGGCCAACACGCCGAGGACTCGGGCGGGACGATGCTGTCGATGTCGCCCGCAGAACCCTCGTCGGCCAGCGCCGCGAAGTTGGGGAACTCGTCGGGGTGCTCAGAGAGGAGAGTGAACGGGACCCCGTCGATGCCGATGAAGGCGACGCGGGGGTGGTCTTTGCCGCGGAGACGGTCGAACAAACCCATACCTCACGGTATCCGAGACGAACCATAAGAAGGTTCGTCTCTCCACCGGAGTTTGCGACGAGAGACGACGGATACGGGGTCGCTGTCGGAGAAAGCGGCCAATCTCTCCGGGCGACTGCGGGGCGCTGGCCCGTCGATGACCTGTCAACGTCGAATCAGGCCCGCAGGAACGACGACGTCGGACGCGTGGCCCATTCGAGGCTCACACCGAACCGGGCGAAGGAGCGAAGTGCCGCGCGAGCCAACGACCGGGCGTGAAGGAGTTCGAGCGTAAACAGCTCTTGGAGCGTGTCAATCGGGAGGGTGCGACCGTCGGCACGCAGATTCCCGACCGCATCGAGGTCCAAGGCGAGGAGATAGACCTCAGGGAGTTCGTCTTCGAAATCAAGCGCCGCGACACCATCCCGTCGGGGGAGAAAGAGCGCGTCGACCGGGCGAAGCGGAACCTCCGCCGCGAGCGCCTCGAACGGCTCCAGCGAATCGAGGACAACGAGGTGAGCTACGACGAGGGGCGGCGACTGGCCGAGGACATCGTCGGCATCGACCGGGCGCTGAACGCCCTCGAACAGCTTCGGCCGGTCGACCTCGAACGGGAGGAACACCGCCAGAACGCCGCGGACCAGAAGCGCTGGATGAACTTCCTGAAGAAGGCGCTGGGCCGCGACGGCGGTAAGGGCAAGCGGGGCGGCCGATGAGCCGAAACGACGAGATAGCGAGCCTGCTGGAGGAGTTCGCCGACCTGCTGGAGGCGAAAGACGTGGCCTACAAGCCGTCGAGCTACCGCCGCGCCGCCGAGAACGTCCGCGAGCACCCGACGCCCGTCGAGGAACTCGCCGCGGAGGGCGAAGGCGCGGTCCAAGAAATCGACCGCGTCGGCGACGCCATCGCCTCGAAAATCGTCGAGTACGTCGAGACGGGCCGCATCGAGGAGTTGGAGGAACTCCGCGAGGAGTTACCGGTGGACATGGTCGGCCTGACGAGCGTCGAGGGCGTCGGCCCGAAGACGGTCGGCAAACTGTACGAGGCGCTCGGCGTGTCCGACCTCGACGACCTCGAAGCGGCCGCCCGCGACGGGGAGATACGGGAGGTCAAGGGGTTCGGCGCGAAGACGGAGGCGAACATCCTCGACGGCATCGAGTTCGCCCGCGAGGCGACCGGCCGCGAACTGCTCGGGAGGGCGCGACCCGTCGCCGACGACCTGCTCGCGTACCTCGGTGACGACGACGCCGTCGGGCGGGTCGAACCCGCGGGGTCGATGCGGCGGTGGCGCGAGACGGTCGGCGACATCGACGTGCTCGCCGAGAGCGCCGACGCCGCGGCGGTCATCGACCGATTTCTCGCGTGGGACCTCGTCGGCGACACCATCGAGGCGGGCGAGCAGAAGGCGAGCGTCCGGGTGAACGGGATGCGGGTCGACCTCCGGGTCGTCGACCCCGCGGAGTACGGCGCGGCGCTCCAGTACTTCACCGGGAGCAAGGACCACAACGTCCACCTCCGCAACATCGCCATCGACCGCGGCCTCAAGATGAACGAGTACGGGATGTTCGACATCTCGGACATCGAGGACCCCGACGACGGCCCGCGGGCCGGAACGCGCGTCGCCGGCGACACTGAGGAATCGATGTACGCCGCGCTCGACCTCCCGCTCGTCCCGCCGGAGCTACGCGAGGACACCGGCGAAATCGAGCGCGCCGCCGACGGTGACCTGCCGGACCTCCTCGCAGAGGGCGACCTCCGCGGCGACCTCCACACCCACACCGACTGGTCCGACGGCGACAACACAATCGCCGAGATGGTCGCGGCCGCCGAAGAGCGCGGCTACGACTACCACGCCGTCACCGACCACGCCACCGGCCCCGGCATGGTCGGCGGCGTCGGCGTCGCGGACGACGACCTACTCGACCAGATTGCCGAGGTCCGCGCCGTCGCCGACGACGCCGACATCGCGGTGTTCACCGGCGTCGAGGCCAACATCGACGCCGAGGGCGGCATCTCCGTCGCCGACGACGTGCTCAGCGAACTCGACGTGGTCGTCTCCTCGCCCCACAGCGCGCTCGACCAGGACCGCGAGACGGCCACCGAGCGCCTCGTCACCGCGATGGAACACCCCGCGGTGAACGTCCTCGGCCACCCGACCGGCCGACTCATCAACCAACGCCCCGGCCTGCCCCTCGACTACGAGCGACTCGCGGAGGCGGCCGTCGAACACGGCGTCGCGCTCGAACTCAACGCCAGCCCCTATCGCCTCGACCTGAACGGCGAGGCGCTCAAAATCGCCGTCGAGGCGGGCGCGACCGTCGCCATCGACACCGACGCCCACCGACCGGGTGAACTCGACCACGCCCGCTACGGGGTCCACACGGCCCGTCGCGGCTGGGTCGAGACCGCGGACGTGCTGAACGCGCGGTCGGTCGAGGAGCTGACCGACTTCCTCGCGTGACCGACGACATCGGGTCGGACCACCCCGGAACGGTCGCCTCGGGCGTCGATAGGGCGACACCCGGCGACACGGCGCTCCTCCTGGACGTGATGCTCGGCAAGCTCGCCACATACCTGCGGATGTGCGGCTACGACGCCGAATACGCGCTCGACGGCGGCGGGGCGGGCGAATCCGACGGCGGCCGCGACCCCCGAACCGACCCCGCCGACGACGGACTGCTCGCGCGGGCGGACGCCGAGGGACGCGTCCTCCTCACCCGCGACGTGCGACTGGCCGAGCGAGCCCCGCGGAGCGTCCTCCTCGCCGGACGGGAGCCAGTCGCGCAACTCCGCGAACTCGAAGCGGTCGGCTTCGAGGTGTCGCTGGACGATGAGCCGTCGCGGTGTGGCGTCTGTAACGGCCCCGTCGAGGCGGTCGGCCGCGACGAGCCGGTTCCCGACTACGCGCCCGACCCGGCGGAGACGGCGCTGTGGCGGTGTCGCGACTGCGGGCAGGTGTTCTGGCGCGGGAGCCACTGGCGCGACGTGGAAACGAGGTTAGACGGCGGAGAACAGTAGGCGGAAACGGTCGGCCGGGTCGGTCGGGTCAGACGGGTCGTCGGCAGACTACTCGCGGCGGCGCGGGAACCACTCGTCGCAGGCTTCCATGTCCTGCATCATCTCGTCGTGGGCCGCGCAGTAGGGCTTGAGCCCGTCGGAGGTGCGGACGTACTCGAAGTACGTGCAGTTGCCGCAGTAGCGGTCGCCGACGGTGGCGTTCGCCGGGCGGTCGGCGTCGGGGTGGTCGGCCGCGCCGGCCGGCGAGCGCGCGGACTCGTTGGACTGGACGGTGTCGACGCCGGAGCGGTTCGTCGCCGCGCCCGCCGAACCCGCCGACTGAGTCGCGTCCGCCCCGTCGGACGAGGGCGACGCCGAGGGCTCGACGTCGAGCGGGGTGATGTCCTGCGTCGACGCGCCGCCGTCGGTCGCGCCGGCGCTCGCGGTCGAGGTCGACTGGTTCGTCTGCGTCTGGACGTCGCCGTCGGGCGTGCCGCCGAGGAAGCCGATGCCGCCGAGTCCACCGCCGCCTCCGGAGTTCTCGACTTCGACGACGCGGGTCTCGCCCTTCTTCGTCACTTGCACCGTGGCCGTGCCGCCCGGGTCGTTCCGCGTCTTGAAGTTGGCGACGCCGACGAACAGACACCAGAACGTCGTAACCGTGCCGAAGAAGTAGACGGCGACGGTTTCGAGCGTGAGGTCGGGAAGGCCGGCCCCGCAGGTCGCGCCGGTCCACTGGCACGGGTACGCGTGCGAGAAGAGCGCGACGCCGAGGACGGCGATGCTCGCGCCGATGAGCGACGCGGCGCGGGTTCGACGGCTCGCCGGGAGGACCGCGAGGACGCCGAGGAAGACGGCGGGGACGCCGATGCCTCCGAGGATGCCCCCGAGTTCGCGCGCTTCGCCGAGGGTCGCCCCGCCGGACGTGTACACGTCGGTGGTCGCGACGACGATGCCCGCGACGACGAGCAGCACGCCGAGGAGGAACCCCCCGAATCCCAGGGACAGCCGTCGGAGACTCGGCCCGCCCCGGCCACCGTGGTACGCCTCCGAAAGACTGGTCATGGCCCCGACTACGAAACCAGCCCCTAAAACGATGCGTCAGACGATTGTCTGCTTCTCGACACGTCGCGGGCTGTCGGTATCCCCCGCGTCGTCCCGTCGGCGCGCCGGCGGCGCGGCTCGGTCGCACGGAATCTCGAAGGGATTATCATGCGCGGTGGCTAACCCTCGCGCATGGCTGACGAGGAAGCAGACGAGGCACCCGCCGTCGAACTCGGTACGGGCGCGTCCGTCGAAGGTGCGCCGCTCGCGCGCGTCGCCTCCCGACTGACGTGGCCCCAAGAAAAGAGCAGCATCCTGAACAAAGAAGGCGACGCGGTCATCCGCACGCCCGACGGCCCCCAGACCCTCGAAGACGTGCTCGCCGAGGCCGACGAAACCTACTTCGAGACGCGACAGACCTTCCTCGACGACGTGTTCGATATCGTCGGCCGCGACCCGGTCCAGACGGACTAACGGTGTTACGCCGCCGGCTCGCCCGCCTCCCGTGGCTCTACCGCGCCCTCATCGTCGGGGGCATCGTCGGGGCCGCGTGGAGCCTCTGGCCGCTTCCCGCCGGCGACCTCACCTACCGCGCGGTCCACGACGCCCTCCTGTTCATCCTCGTACCCGGAGCGCTCGCGCTCGCCCACGGCCGAAACCTCGGCTGGAACGTCGACCGCGCGGCGCTCCGAAACACGCTTTTGCTCGCGCTGTTCGTCCTCCCCTTCTACCTCGTCGGGTCGAGCCTGCCGTCGATTCGGGCGTACTACCCGATGTGGCACACCTCGACCGCGCTCGCTGACTTCCTCCCGCACGCCGCCCAGCAGCTGCTCGTCGTCGTCGCCGCCGAGACGTACTACCGCGGCCTGCTCTGCGTCGGCGTCCGAGAAATCGGTCGGAAGAGCGCCCTCATCAGTCCGGTGCTCTACGCGTTTCACCACGTCGGCAAACCCCCGATAGAGATTCTCCTGTCGGCCCCGACGGACGTGCTGTTCGGCCTCGTCGACTACGAGAGCGACTCGATTCTTCCCTCCATCGTCGCCCACGGCGGCGGCCTCATCCTCTTGGACTGGCTCGTGCTTCACCCGCCGCTGTTCCCGCCCGAGCGAGTCGCCGCGGCGCTCCAGTGGCTCCCGATTCCGCTATGAGCGACGGGCGCGACGAGGCGTTCGTGTGGAGTCGATACACTACCATAGCTTTTCCCCGCCGGGGCGTCAACGGGGAGTCATGGCACTCCCAATCGACCCCAGCGCCATCAAACCGGAAGACATCGGCGAGGAACGCGTCGTCCTCGAGATGGAACACGAGGCGGCAATCGAGCGCGTCCGCGAGGCGTTCACCGACGCCGGGTTCGGTGTCGCCACCGAATTTTCGCCCTCCGAGATGCTCAACGAGAAGGTCGACGCCGGCCGCGACCCCTACTACGTCCTCGGCGCGTGTAACCCGAACATGGCGGACCGCGCGCTCGACGCCACCGACAAGAAGATGGGCGGGCTCTTCCCGTGCAACGTGGTCATCTGGGAGGAGGAACCGGGCAAGCAGGTCGTCTACCACCTGAGCATCATGCGCGTCGCCCGACTCATCGGCATCGCGCCCGACGACGACGAGATGGCCGACATCATCGCGGACACGGGCGAACTCGTCGAACAGGCGCTCGCCAACCTCGACGCGGCCGAGGCGTAGGCGGGACACCGAGCGTTCTCAGCCGGTAGCCGTCTCGACTCACATCTCGTCTCGCGCATCGACCGCGTCCGCGATGCGCTTCACGTCGCCGCGAATCTTGTACAGCAGGTAGAGCGCGACGAGCGCCGCGATTACGGGGAGGAGCGCGAAGACCCCGTAGATGAGGATGATGATGAGCAGTTCGGGACCGCCGGGGACCTGTAACGGGACCATGCGAGAACGTATCCCCCGGCTGTCAAAACAGTTGCTCAGGCGAAGTCGAAGATGTCGGTCTGGAGGCCCGCGGCCATCGTGGATTTCCGCCGGAGGGCCGCGAGCGAGACGGGGAGGTACTCCGTCACGTCGCGGACGGCATCACCGAACGTCTCGGCTTGGGCCATCTCGCCCTCGAAGGCGTGGCGGATGGACTCGCGAATCTGCCAGACGCCGACCGGGCCCCAGTAGTCGTCGGAGACGTGTCTGATGACGAGCGCCTTCGCCTGTCGGCCGCGCTCTTTGAGGTGTTCGAGCACGCCAAGTCGGGAGGCGTGGTACGCGCCGGCCGTCTCGTTCACGTAGCCGGTCCGGCCCTCGTAGCCCTCGCGGTCGGCCGCGAGGTACATCCCCGCCTCGGGGTCGGGGTTCCAGACGCTCCCCGGCGCTTTCAGCTCGATGAGTTCGAACTCCCAGCGCCCCGGCGCGAGGATGACCCAGAAGGCGTTGCCGATGAACTCGTTGCGGTAGATTTCGACGCCGTCGACGCTCTCTGCGTGTTTGACCCGTCCGCGGAGGTACTGGCCGAGCGTGTCGTCGACGGCGGTGATGGACCACCGCGTCGGGACGAGGCGGCGCTGTTCGGTCTGGCCGAGCGCGCCCGCAGAGAGGATGGTGTTGATGTCGTACACGTCGAAGCCGCGGCGGTAGAGATACGTCATCGCGCCCTCGGCGTTCCAGTCGTCGTCTTCGAGCGTCTTCTGTACCAGTTTGGGGACGTGCGGGTTCTCCGCGAGGTCGGCCGAGCGGGCGCGGGCGCGCGGGCCGACGGGGGTCGCCACGTCGTCGGCGCTGGCGTCGAGGTCGAGCGACGGCTTCCCGTCGAGGCCGATTTCGACCGTCACGGGGCGGTCAGCGATGGCGACCTCGCGTTGCGTCCCGAGGAAGCCGTCCCACGAGTCGGCGACGTTCGTCACCTTCGTCCCGCGATTCGAGTTCAGAAGCGAGGTGCGCCGCTGGAACACGTCGTCGATGCTCACGCCCTCGTCGTACCACGCGGCGCTCGTCTCGAACGAGGCGGCGTCCTCGTCGTGGCCGACCGGCGAGAGGATACCCGTCGAGACGTTCGGATAGTTCGACCGGCCGACGAAGATAGAGGGGGAGACGCCGCCGTACAGCGAGTCTCCCTGCACCGTCTCCTCGAACCGGTCTTGGAACGTTTCGAGGTGGTCGAGGATGCCGTAGGACTTCTCCTCGGCGAGTCGCCGCCTTTCGGCGCGCTCGTCCCGCTCGATGTCCATGTACTCGTCGAGCCGCATTCACCGGATGTGGGTCGCCCGCGGATATGAACCTTCGGCGACGGGTCCGGGGTCAGAAAGGGATACGACTCGCGCGGGCGACCGTCAGGTGTGGATTCCCATCGCTTCGATCTGTTCTTGGTAGCGGTTGCGGATGGTGACCTCCGTCACCTGTGCGACCTCCGCGACCTCGCGCTGGGTCTTCTTTTCGTTGCAGAGAAGCGACGCGGCGTAGATGGCGGCGGCGGCGAAGCCGGTCGGCGACTTCCCGGAGAGAAGCCCCTGTTCCGCGGTCGTCTCGATAATCTCGTTGGCCTTCGACTGGACTTCCTTCGAGAGGTCGAGTTCGGAGGAGAATCGCGGCACGTACTTCTTGGGGTCAACCGGCCGCATCTCCAAGCCGAGTTCCTGGGAGATGTAGCGGTACGTCCGCCCGATTTCCTTGCGCTCGACGCGCGACACCTCGGAAATCTCCTCGAGCGAGCGCGGAATTCCCTCCTTCCGACAGGCGGCGTACAGCGCCGAGGTGGCGACGCCCTCGATGGAGCGGCCGCGAATCAGGTCCTCGCTGAGCGCCCGGCGGTAGATGACCGAGGCGACCTCGCGGACCGACCGGGGGACGCCGAGCGCCGACGCCATGCGGTCGATTTCGCTGAGGGCGAACTGGAGGTTGCGCTCGCCGGCGTCCTTGGTCCGGATGCGCTCTTGCCACTTGCGCAGGCGGTGCATCTGCGACCGCTTCTTCGAGGAGATAGAGCGGCCGTAGGCGTCTTTATCCTTCCAGTCGATGGTCGTCGTCAGCCCCTTGTCGTGCATCGTCTGCGTGGTCGGCGCGCCCACGCGCGACTTCGACTGCCGCTCGGAGTGGTTGAACGCCCGCCACTCCGGGCCGGGGTCGATGCGCTCTTCTTCGATGATGATGCCGGTCTCCTCGTGAATCAACTCGCCGTCGCCGGTCCGAACGACTTCCTCGGGGTCGAGGTTGTCGAGGTCCAACTCTTCTTCGGATGTCTCGTCGTCCTGTGACTCGTCTCCCCATCGAGTCCGGTCGTGCTCACGCTCCCGCTGGCGGGTAGGCCGTTTCATCGCATTTATATATTGTCTATTTCCTTGCACTTCAACCTTTGCCGGGGTTCGTCGGAGTGTCGCTGCGCTCTCAGCGACGAACGGAGCGCCTTTACCGAGTCCCCGGTGAGGTGACGGTATGCCGACCGTCGAGTGCGACCCCGACGAAGCCCGACGACGACTCGAAGCCGCGGGCGTGTCCGTCTCGCCCGGAAACACCGACCACGAGCGCTGGCGCGCCGAGCGCGGCGACGCCAGCGCGGTTGCCTACGACGGGAAAGTCGTCGTACAGGGGTCGCGGCCCACCGACCTGGTCGCGCTCATCCGGCCGAAAGGCGGTCGCGCGCACGTCTACTTCGACGGCGCGAGCCGGGGGAACCCCGGACCCGCCGCCATCGGCTGGGCCATCGTAACGAGCGACGGCATCGTCGCCGAGGGTTCGAAGCGAATCGGCGAGACCACCAACAACCGCGCGGAGTACGAGGCGCTCGTGGAGGCGCTGTCGGTCGCAGAAGAGTACGGCTACGACGAGGTGGACGTGCGCGGCGACTCGCAGTTAATCGTCAAGCAGGTCCGCGGCGACTGGAACACGAACGACCCCGGGCTCAAAGAGCGCCGCGTGAAGGCCCGAGAGCTGCTATCGGCGTTCGACCGCTGGTCGCTGGAGCACGTACCGCGAGAGATAAACGACCGCGCGGACTCCCTAGCCAACGAGGCCCTCGACGATGCCTGAGTCAGAACTCCCCGAAGACGTGCTTTCCGAAGCCGAGCGGCTGACGCGACTGGCCCGCGACGCCGTCGACCCCGACGAGGCCGCGGCGTATCGGTCCGCCCGCGACGACATCGTAAGCGAGTACGAGTTCCGCGCGCGACACCGCGAGGAAGACGACGTGTTGGTGCTCCACCCGGACGAATGGGTCGACGACGACGGAATCGTCGACCCGGCGGAGATAGACGACGTGGACCGCGGAATCGAGCGACCGCTGTCGGGGACGGGAGAGGACCACGAGTGGAGCGCGGTCGAAGAACACAACGCGGCGTGCGTCGCGGCCGTCGCCGAGGAACACGGTGCGGCCCACGCGGCGAACGCCCGAGCGTTCGCGGACTTCCTCGGCAACCACTACGTCCGGCGAATCGAGACGGCCGGCGCTCCGGAGGTGCGCGAGTTCGTTGAAGAATATTATCCACGCAACGCGTGGCCGACCGCTGAACAGCGGTCGTTGTTACCGGAGTCGCTCGAGTTGCTCTTCGACGCCGCAGACGCCGAAGTGCCCGAATACAACTGAGCGAACCCCGCGGTTCGTGCGGTGGACGCAGCCGATTACAGCTTGTTTTCGACGAGTTCCGAGACCATCTCGGCGCGCTCGTCGTCGGTGACGAACTTCGCGAGCATCCAGTCGAAGCGGTCGAGGACCGCCTGGAGGCCGTCGTCGGTCAGTTCGTACTGGTTCGTCCGCTTGTCGAGTTCGCTTTTCTCGACGAGACCCATCTCGACGAGGTCGTCGAGGTTGGGGTACAGACGCCCGTGGTTGACCTCGGTGTCGTAGTACGATTCGAGGTGGCGCTTGATAGCCAGACCGTACATCGGCTCCTCGGCGAGAATGACGAGGATGTTCTGTTGGAACGCGGTGAGGTCCCGAGCCGCACCGGATTCGTTGCCAATTGTTTGTGCCTCTGACATGCATATGGAAATGTCATCGACCTATTTAAACTTTGTCAACGCGCAGTCTGTTTCACTACCAATCGAGGTACCATTATACGAAGAAATCGGGGCGGAGCGGACACGAGTGGCGAGTATTGCACACAGACGAGCCACGGGGAGAACCGAGAGACAGCGCGCGGGAGTCGAGCGGTCATACCCGGGGAATATCTCACACGCATAGCGGTAACGTCGTGGGGTTCTGTCGATAATACCTCTACATATAGAGGGGTTCAAAGCCGCCGACGAGACCCGGACGACGGCGATACGAGACTAATCCCGAAAGGACTTTTGCCCGTATCGAGGATGGATTCGGTATGGTGAACCTCTGGGAAGATATGGAGACCGGCCCGAACGCGCCGGACGAAATCTACGCAGTCGTCGAGTGCCTCAAAGGCGAGCGCAACAAGTACGAGTACGACAAGGACATCCCCGGCGTCGTCCTCGACCGCGTGCTCCACTCCAACGTCCACTACCCGTCGGACTACGGCTTCATCCCGCAGACGTACTACGACGACGAGGACCCCTTCGACGTGCTCGTCCTCGTCGAGGACCAGACGTTCCCCGGCTGTGTCATCGAGGCACGCCCGGTCGCGCTCATGAAGATGGACGACGACGGCGAGCAGGACGACAAGGTCATCGCCGTCCCCGTCGAGGACCCCCGCTACGACCACATCGAGGACCTCGACGACATCCCGCAGCAGACGCTCGACGAGATTGACGAGTTCTTCGCGACCTACAAGAACCTCGAGGCCGGCAAGGAAGTCGAGACGCAGGGCTGGGAGGACAAGCAGGCCGCCAAGGACGCCATCGAGCACGCGATGGACCTCTACGAAGAGAACTTCGCGTAAGCGACTTCAACCGCGCGCTTTTTTCGACGCCGCCTTCGACCGAGAGCCGCCGCGCCCGTCCGCGGCTCCCCGAGGACCGTCCGAGCAGGAGACCGACCGCCGTCGTCGCCACAGATACCCGACAGTTATGTCCGGCGCACCGACGGATAAATTATGCGCATGGGTAATCTTTAGTCCCTGTGTCGGCTACGTCGAGACGAGCATGGCAGCCAAGCAACCCCGCCTCGGGCTTCAGCACCCGACCGTCGTTCCCACGAACTTCACGCCCGCCGACGAGGCGGCCGAAGACGCCGACGAAGCGTCCGACGAAGACGCGTAATCTCGTATTTCTCGCGCGACGACTGCCGAGAGCGACAGCGTCGCCCGCGCCGACGAGAGACAACAGTCGACCTGAAAATCGGCTATTCCGGGCGCTTGAGGCGTCTGCGGTTCGAATTCGTCTTCTAATCAAGAGGTGCGTCAACACGCCTCATCTATGAGGGAACCCCTTTTTATCTCGCCGCCGTAAGGCGTTGGTAATGCCTATCTGCGACGTGTGCGGCAAAGACGAGAGTCTGCCGTACCGCTGCTCGCGGTGTGGCGGGACGTTCTGTTCCGAACACCGCCTCCCCGAGAACCACGACTGCACGGGGCTCTCCGACTGGGACGACCCCGCCGGCGTCTTCGATAGCTCTTTCGACGATTCCGTGAACAATGAGGGCGGCCGCGGCGGCGGCCTCTTGAGTTCGCTCACGGGCGCTGGCGGCGTGTTCGGCTACTTCCGCGGGAACGTCACCTACCTGTTCCTCGCGCTGATGTGGCTCACGTTCTTCTCACAGCTCGTCTTAGAGCAGTTCCTCGGACTGTCCAACCTCTCGATTAGCGCGTTCTACCTCACGAGCATCCACCCCGAGTACGTCTGGACGTGGGTCACCTCGATATTCGCCCACGGCGGCTTCTACCACATCGTCGGCAACTCCATCGTGCTGTTCTTCTTCGGCCCGCTGGTGGAGCGCTACGTCGGCTCGCGGAAGTTCTCGGCGCTGTTCCTCGTCAGCGGGATGCTCGCCGGACTCGCGCAGGTCGGCTCGTCGATGCTCCTGTCGCCGGGGAGCCTGAGCGCCGTCGTCGGCGCGAGCGGAGCCATCATGGCCGTCCTCGGCGTCCTGACGGTCCTCAATCCGGGGCTCCGTATCTACCTGTACTTCATCATCCCCGTGCCGCTGTGGCTGTTCACGCTCGGGTTCGCGGGCATCTCGGTGTTCTTCTTCGTCAGCCAGAGCGCCGACGGCATCGCCCACTTCGCGCACCTCATCGGGCTCGTCATCGGCCTCGCCTACGGCCAGCGCGTGAAGGGTCGCCGGAGCGTCCCCTCGCAGATGTCGCTCGGCGGGCGCGGCCCCGGTGGTCCCGGCGGCCCCGGCCGCGGTCGGTTCTGAGATGCGGCCGGCCCGCCCCGACCTCGCGCCCCGCCCCGGTCTCTCGCGCGACGAGATGGAGTCGCTCCAGCGCCGCGTCGCCGAGGCCGCCGTCTTCGAAGACGACCTCCCGTTCGACCCAGCGGCCGTCTCGCTCGCGTCCCCCGAGACGGAGCACCAGACGCTCACGGAAGCGACGGCGCTTGACGGCGACGCCGACGCCGCGGCCGACTCGCCGCCGCTCGTCGCCGGTATCGACCAGTCGTTTCTGGACGACCGCGCGCTGAGCGCCGTCGTCGTCCTCCGCGGCGGCGAGGTCGTCGAGCGCGTCCACGCCGTGTCCGACCTCGATTTGCCGTACATCCCCGGCCTGCTCTCGTTCCGCGAGGGCGGTCCCATCCTCGACGCGCTCGCCGAACTCGACTGTGACCCCGACCTGCTCGTCTTCGACGGCTCCGGACGCATCCACTTCCGGCAGGCCGGCCTCGCCACCCACCTCGGCGTCGTCTGCGACGCGCCGAGCATCGGCGTCGCCAAGTCCCTCCTCTGCGGGACACCCGACGAGGACGCGGACGGTCGGCCGGAGGGCTGGCGAACGCCGATTCGCGCCGACGACTCGGTCGACCCGGTCGGCGGCCACCCCGCCGACTCGGAGACGACCATCGGCTACGCCTTCCAGTCGCGGCAGTACGACTCGCGGCCCGTCGTGAACCCGCTGTACGTCAGCCCCGGCCACCGCCTCTCCGCGGCGACGACGGTCGAACTCGTCTCCCGGCTCTCTGGGTCGTACAAGCTCCCCGAGCCGACCCGGTTGGCCGACGCGTACGCCGACGAGGCGAAGGCCCAGTACGAAGACTGAGCGCGGCCCAATCGTGGCGAACCGCGTACACTTAACAGCGCGCGGTTCGACCTACCGACGTGCATCAAAAGACGGTCCTCATCACCGGATGCTCCTCGGGTATCGGGCGCGCGACGGCGCTCGACTTCCTCGACGAGGAGTGGGAGGTCTACGCCACCGCCCGGAACCCGGCCGACATCGAGACGCTGGGGGAACGCGGCGCGAACATCGCGACGCTCGACGTGACCGACCAGGGGGACGTCGACCGCGTCGTCGACCGCATCGTCGACGAGCAGGGCCGCATCGACTGCCTCGTCAACAACGCCGGCTACGGTCAGATGGGCCCCGTCGAGGACGTGCCGACCGGGAAGGTCCACGACCAGTTCGACGTGAACGTCTACGGCCCGCACCGACTCGTCCGCGCCGCGTTGCCCCACATGCGCTCGCAGGGCGACGGCACCATCGTCAACGTCTCCAGCGTCGTCGGCCGCGTTGCCTTCCCCGGGACCGGCGTCTACGCCGGCTCGAAGTTCGCCCTCGAAGCGATGACCGACGCGCTCCGAACGGAAGTCGAGGAGTACGGCGTCGACGCCGTCCTCATCGAGCCCGGCCCGGTCGAGACGCGGTTCTCGAATCGCGTCGAAGCCGAGGTCAACGGCGACGGCGACGAGGCCGACGGCCTCGACCGCTCGGGCGCGTACGAGAAACTCTACAAACTGTTCGACGACTCGCAGGCGCTCGGCGGGGGCGGCCCCGGCGCGATTCCGCCCGAACGGGTCGCGGAGGATATCGTCAACGCCGCGAGTTCGACCAAGCCGCGGGCGCGCTACCAGCCCGGAACCGTCGCCCGCATCGGCGTCCTCGCGCGCTTCCTGCCCGACGCGTGGCGCGACGCGCTCTACGGTTTCGCCCGCAAACTTCCCTGAAACGCGCCGTCTATCCGCGTCGCAGGCCCGCTCGCCGCTAGTCGAGACAGGTCGCGACGACCCGAAGGGCATCTTCGCCCTGTACCTGTTCCGCGAGCAGCGGCACCCGTTTCACGTCGCGGCCGCGGAAGAGGTTCGTCGCCGACCGGAGCGCGTCCTGTTGGACCTGCCACCGGCGCTGACAGAAGCCGCAGTTCTCCAAGTCGGGCGACTCTATCCACTCGGGGTCCACGTTCGCCACGTCCTCGACGGACTCCATCACGCGGTTGACGACGAGGGTCTGGACGGGGATGTCGAACTCGTCGAGCCGCGAGACGAGGCGCTTGGACTCCACGACGCTCATCTCCTCGGGAATCATGACGACGCGGAAATCGGTCCGCGTCGGGTCCCGGAGGACCGCGCGCAGGCGCTCGATTCGCTCGCGGAGGTCGTCGAGGTCCGCCATCCCCGCCTGCGGGTCGTCGGGGCCGCCGCCGAACATCCCCTTGAGGTTGTCCATCATGCCGGAGAACCGCTGGCGCATGCGAGCGATGCGGCCGAGCATGGAGTCCATCAGCTCGGGGAGTTCGAGCAGGCGGAGCGTGTGACCCGTGGGCGCGGTGTCGATGACGACGCGGTCGAACCGCGGGTCGTCCATGTATTCGAGGAGCTGCTGCATCGCCGCGGCCTCGTCCGCGCCGGGCATCGGCCCGCCCATCCCCATCGGCCCGTCGCCGCCGAGGAGGTCTTCGAGACCGCCCATGCCGCCGAACGGGGAGTCAGCGTCACCCGAGCCGCCGCCGGCGAAGGGGTTGTCGTCGTCGTACTCGCCGGTGTCGTAGTCGGTCTCGTCGTCGAAGCCCTCGTCCGCGCCGTCGCCGCCAGCGAACGGTCCTTCCATGACCGCGTCGGGGTCGATTTCGGCCGCGTAGAGGGGCATCTCCTCACGGATGCGACTCGGCTTGTTCGGGACCGGCACGCCGAGCGTGTCGGAAAGAGAGTGCGCGGGGTCCGTGGAGACGACGAGCGTCGCGGTGCCGTCGGCCGCGCTGGCGAGCGCCGTCGCCGCGGCCATCGTGGTCTTTCCGACGCCGCCCTTGCCGCCGTAGAGGACGTAGTCGGGCGCGTCGATACCATCTGGAAGGCCCTCGGTGTCGGTCGAGGTGACCTCGTCGGGGTCGGTGACTTCCACCTCGATTTCGGCCGGCCCGCCGTCGCCGGCGTCGCCGGCGTCGTCTTCGTCGGCGTCGGGTCGCTCCGTCGGCTCAACGTCGATGTCCATGTCGGACCCGACACCGCGGGGCTTTGTGTACTTCTCGGTCTCGGAACCGCCGGAGGACTTTTGCCCGGTCGCGTCGGTGCCGGCCGCGACCCGACCCGACCGCAACCATCGTTTCCCGCTCCCGACCGCTTTTGTCCCGACCGCCCGTCGTCGGTCGTATGCGCGAGTTCGCATCCGACCCGCCCGAGGAGGTCCGCGCCGGCGACGCCCTCCGCGAGGCGGGCCACACCGTCGCCGTCGCGGAGTCCTGCACCGGCGGCCTCATCGGGTCGCTCCTGACCGACGTGCCCGGCTCCAGCGACTACTTCGACCGCTCGCTCGTCACCTACTCCTACGACGCCAAGCGCCACGAACTGGCGGTCTCGCGGGAGTCGCTGGACGAACACGGGGCCGTCTCCGAGGCCGTCGCCCGCGAGATGGCCGCCGGCGTCCGCGACGTGGCCGACGCGACGTGGGGGCTGGCGACGACGGGCATCGCCGGCCCGGAGGGCGGCCTGCCCGGCAAACCGGTCGGGACCGTCTTCGTCGGCGTCGCCTTCGCCGCACCGTGGGGGTCCGGCGACTCCTACGCCCGCGTCGAGCGCTTCGAGTACGACGGGTCGCGGACGCAAGTGAAAGAACGGATTGCGCGCGGGGCGCTGGCGCTCCTCCGCGAGGAACTCGAGTCCGTCACGACCGGCTGAGCCGGCCGCACGGCCGCCGTCGGTCGGTTCCGTGGGAAAGCTTTGTATCCCGCCGGACCAGTCTGCATCCATGAACAAGAAGGGACACGTGCTCAACGCCATCCTGTTGGCGCTCGGGCTCGGCGTCATCCTCACCGTGGACCCGCGGTCGTTCGAACCGACGATGGATTCGGCGTTCCTCCTCGCTCAGAAAATCGGCCAACTGTCGCTTCCGGTCGTCCTCGGCGCGCTGTTTCCCGACGTGGACACCGCCTTCGGCAAACACCGCAAGACGCTCCACAACCTCCCGGTGCTGGCGATATTCCTCGCGTTCCCGCTCGTCTTCGGCAACCTCCAGTTCGTCTGGATCGGCGTCGCCACCCACTACGTCCTCGACATGGTCGGCTCGAAGCGCGGCATCGCGCTGTTCTACCCGCTGTCGCCGCAGGAGTACGACCTGCCGACCGGCGTGGCGACCAGTTCGAAACACGCCGATGCGGTGACCGTCGTCGTCACGGTCGCCGAACTCGGCGTCCTCGCGGGCGTCCACTACTTCCTCTTTTCGCTCGACGTGTCCCTCGCGGACGCCGCGGCGTCGTTCACCGCGGTGGTCTGAGGGCGGGGCGGCCGCGACGCTGGCGCGGTCGGGCGCGCTCGAAGAGATGTTGCGAATCAGTAGACGCTCACGTCGTCGAACCGGCCGTCGTAGGCGATGTGATTCGGATGTGTCGGCTCCATCCCCGAGAGCAGGAGTCGGTCGATTTTCCCCCACGAGTTCTCGTAGCCGAGGTGGGCGAACTCGGCCGCGCCGCGGAACCCGTGGGAGACGCCGGTGCGGCGAACGACCCGACGTTCGGCCCCGTCGCAGAGCGCGGCGATGAGGTCGGCCTCGGAGCCGATGTCGCGGTCGAACTCGGTCCACGCCTCACCGACGGTGCCACGGAGGTGCGCGTACGACGACGCGAAGCCGGGCAGCCCCGTCTCGCGGGCGATGTCGCGCCCGCGGCGGTTGTCCCGCGGCAGGGCCTTCGTGTTGTACGTCTCGACGGCGTCGATGTCGTCGCGGCGGGCGGCCACGTCCTCGGCGGTGAGACTCACCGTCAGGAACGTCGGGTGGGGGACGAGCGTCGCCGCGCCCTGCCGGTCGAACTCCGCGAAGGCTCCGTCGAGAGTGATGAAGTCGGGAACGGGGTCCGAGAGCCCGACCGCGAGGACGTGTTTGCGGTCGCGCCACGACCCCGTGAACACCTCGCGGGCGGGGACCACGAGCAGGTCGTCGTCGGAGAATCGCGCCGCGCGGGCGCGAGCGTCGGGCAGGCGGACGAAGTGCGGCGCGTAGACGAGCACGTCGATGCCGCGGGCTTTCGCGCGAGAGACCACCCGCTCGTCGAGAATCTTCACGTGCATATCGACCCGCGTCGTCGTGGTCGCGCTCACACGATACGGTCGGGTCAGCCACCAGTTAGTGGTTGCTATTTGTCGAACGGCGGCCGGTCGAAGAAACCGTTTTGTGGCTCACGGCCGTCGGAGGGAACATGTCCCGGTGGAAGTGCGGCATCGAAGGGTGTGACGGTCGGTTCGAAGACGTGGAAAGCGCGGTTATCCACCAGACGGTGGACCACGAGCGCCACGAGTGCAAGGTGTGTGGGACGGTCGTTCCCGAGGGCTACTTCGCGATTCGCCACGCCTTCGACGAGCACACCCGCGCCGAGTTCGTCCGCGCGTACGACGCCGATTCCTCGGCCGTCCGCATCCGCGAGGACGTGAAAGACGCCGTCGAGGCGGACGCGGACCTCAACAGCGTCGTCGAGACGCTCCGTGAGCAGGGCGCGCTGTAAGGCCACGCGAGACCGGCGGGTCGCGGTCGCGGTGGGACGCGACGCTGCTCGCCCGAGACGGCGCTCGTCGGGGACTGTCGGGGGGCATGGGAGTCACCGGGGACGCGCCGCTACACCGCTCGTCACGCGCCGCGTCGAGCCGAAAACTGAGAGAGAAGAACCCTTCGTCGGGGCGGACGCCTACCGCTCTTCGGAGTCGAGGACGCGAATCTGGTCGCCGCGGACGGTGACCGGAATCGGGACCGTCGCCTCGTACAGTTCGACGGTGACCTGGTCTTTCGTCTCGTCGATGCGCTGGACGCGCGCCTTCTCGCCTTTGAACGGGCCGGCGATGAGTTCGACGATGTCGCCCTCCGCGATGCCCTCCACGTCCGGCGTCGGAGAGAGGAAGTGCTCGACTTCGGCCATGCTGGAGGTGCCGACCGCGCCGCCGCTCTCGACGAGGCCGCGAGCGTGGGGAATCTCTTCGAGGACACGCGTGACGATGCCGTCGTCGTCGGCCTCGACCATCACGTAACTCGTGAGCGAGTCGGGCGCGAGGACGGCGTGAATCTGTTCGAACTCCTTCGTCGCGATCATGTCCGCAACCGTCTGCTCCTGGCGAGCAGTGGTCTTCACGGCGAAGATGGGCATCTCAGACCCCTCCGGGGAGGAAGCTCATGACCGCGAAGATGATGAAGCCGAGCAGTCCGACGAGGAAGATACCCGCACCGGCGATTTTGGAGATCTGGGAGAACTCCTGCCAGGACGGGGTGCTCGCGAGTTTCAACACGCGAACGTAGCTGTTCAGATCGTACTTGACGTCCATGTTGCTGGGGCCTACGGCGTCGGGCTTTTTCTATCTATTGATGCACCGGCGGGTCGGATTCGGAGCCGAACGCGGGCGAAAACGCCGAATTCGACGGATTGACGCCGCTACGCGGAACGCGAGGGGAGGAGAACGGAGGGCATCCGGACCGCGAGCGCGGTGGACGCGTTCCCGGCCGCGTCGCCGACGACGGCGACTACTCGACGTAGTCGATGTCTTCGAGACGCTCTTCGGCCTGCGCCTGTGCCTCCCCGTTTCGGCCGTAGATTTGGGGTGACTCGACGCCGGTAACGACGATCATCGTCCGCATCATGCCTTCGAGTTCGTCGTCGACGGAGGTCCCCCAGATGATGCGCGCGTCGGGGTCGATGCGGTCGTAAATCTCCTCGACGACGCCCTCGGCCTCCTCGATGCTCATGTCCGAACCGCCGGTGACGTTGACGAGCGCGGAGTTCGCACCGGAGATGTCCACGTCGAGAAGCGGCGAGCGGAGGGCGGACTTGACGGACTCCTGAGCCTTGGACTCGGAGTCGGACTCGCCGAGACCGATCATGGCGACGCCGCCGCGTTCCATGACGGTCTTCACGTCGGCGAAGTCGAGGTTGACGAGACCGGGCTTGGTGATGAGTTCGGTGATGCCCTTGACCGAGCGCATCAGCACCTCGTCGGAGACCTTGAACGCCTGCCGGACGGGGAGTTTGCCCACGGCGTCGAGCAGGCGGTCGTTCGGGACGACGATGACCGTGTCCGACACGTCGCGGAGCCGTTCGAGACCGGCCTCGGCGTTCGTCCGTCGCACCTCGCCTTCGGCCGTAAAGGGCGTCGTGACGATGGCGATGGTGAGCGCGCCCGACTCGCGGGCCGCCTTGGCGACGACGGGGGCCGAACCGGTGCCGGTGCCGCCGCCGAGTCCGGCGGTGACGAACACCATGTCGGAGCCCTCGATGGCGTCGTAGATCTCCTCTTGGGATTCGAGGGCGGCCTCCTCACCGACCTGCGGGAGCGACCCCGCGCCGCGGCCCTGGGTCTTCTGCTCGCCCATGAGAATCTTCGTGTCGGCCCCGATTTCCACGAGGTGCTGCACGTCGGTGTTGGCGGCGACGAGCTTCGCCCCCTTGATTCCCTCCTCGTGCATCCGGTTGACGGTGTTGCCGCCGGCACCGCCGCACCCGACCACCGTGATGTTGGTCTGGAGGTCTTTGAGAACCGCTTTCAGTTCGTCGTCAGTCATCGTCCCGGACCGGTTGATGTTGGCCGCGCCGTCGACCTGAGCCGACTCATCCCCCATGTCCTCGGCCTCGGCCTCGTCAATTGCGTCGCCGACGATAGAGTCCATATTTATGGAGACGGTTTACGGAGGACGACTAATTATCTTTCCCCCTCGCGTCAGACATCCGTCCGACGAGCCGCCGATTCGTGCCGAAACGTGACATGTGAGCTCGCGGCACGGACCGCCTCTCCGGCCGAAATCGGTCGGTTGCGTCCCGATGGCGACTACACCGAGAACTCGACGAGTCGCTCTTTCGACACGTCCTCGGGCGCGACGGTCTCGCCGTCGACCTCGACGGACTGCCCGGCCGAGAGCTTGCCGAACGCCGGCCCCTCGGGGACGCCGAACTCGCGTGCGGCGGCGGGGTCGAAGGCGCGCGTGGTCGCCGTGACCGCCCCGTCGTCGCGGACGACGCTGTCGTACTTCTCGCGCAGCACGTCGCAGAGCCGCGACACGAGTTCGTCGTAGCCGTCGCCCGCGACCGCGGCGCGGCCCACCGCGCGCGTCCCGCCCTCGGTCGTGTGGAAGGCGACGGTGGTCTCGCGGACGGCGGAGAGCGCGGCGTCGAGGTCGATGCCCTGCGCCTCGCCGAGCAGGCCGTCGGGCAGCGAGACGACCTCGTAGTCGTCGGCGTCGACGCGCGCGCCGAAGCGGAGCCCCTCCTCGACGGTCGTCACGTCGGCTTCGAGAGCGGCGACGCGGTCGAGGGGGACGCCCGCGGTCTCGCGGACCCACGTCTCGGAGACGACCCGGAACCCCTCGGCTTCGAGGGCGGCCGCGAGGTCGTCGCGGTCGCCGTCGACCAGCGCGAGGTCGGCCGCCGACGCCTCGAACGCCCGGCGGAGCACGTCGCGGTTGTCCTCGGGCGCGCCCATCGCCTCGAGTTGCCAGTCGGCGGCGATGTGACCGACGCGCCAGTCGGTCTCGCGGAGGACGCGCTCGAACCGCGGGGCGTAGTGGCCGCCGCCGAAGCCGACGAGTTGGCGGTCCGCGTCGGGCGCGACGCCCTCGATGTCGAGGACGGCCGCCGCGACCGCGCGGGCTCCCTCGGGGTCGCCCCACTGCGCCTCGTCGCTGCCGAGTTCGACGAACATCGAGGGGACGGTCGGCTCGGTCGGGCCGTGGTGGGTCGCCTCGATGCCGACTTCGTAGCCGTCGGGGGCACGGTCGCGGAGCGCCTCGACGACGGCGCGCTGGGCGTTAGGGCACGCGCGGGCGAATCGACCCGGCTCGCCGCCGTAGTCGGCGGGGCCGAAGTTCCCGGTGAAGTGCGCGGTCAGAAGCGGGCCGGTCTCGCCGGCGTGCCGGGAGACGACGACGAGGACGTCGAGGTCGGCGCCGAACGCCGCGGCGGGGTCGTCGAGGTCGATGTGCAGGTCGTCGAACTCGCGGAGTTCGAAGCCGTCCCGTGCGAAGACGGTGCCGCCGCCGTCGGCGTCGGGTCGGTCCCCGTCGGTTCGTTCGTCCCAGTCAGCGAGTTCGAGCAGGTGCTCGCCGATGTGAACCGATGCGCTGTCGGCGCGGCTGACGACGATTCCAATCACGGTACGAGGGTCGCCGAGGGCGGCGAAAAGGGCGTCGGAAGCGGCGAGGGCGGCCGGTCGGTCCTCGACCGCGGGCGGGACCTCGGTCGCGCCGTCGTCGCCGCGGACGCGCCGGTCATTGGCGACCGCGGAGGCCGTGGCCCCGAAATCTCCCGAGACGGGCGCGAGTGACGAATGTCACCGCGACAGACACCGATTACGGGAGGATAAGCCAGAAGAAGACGAGATAGCCGCCGACGAGGATACCGCCGTCGAATCGGGACACGTTGTGGTTGCGGAGCATCAGCGCGATGACCCCGAAGGTGAACGCGAGGAGCGCCGGGAAGTCCAGCGAGATGGTGCTCGCGGGGACGTTCACGGGGACCATGATGGCGAGGATGCCGAGGACGGCGACGACGTTGTAGATGTTCGAGCCGACGACGTTGCCGATGCTGAACTCCGACTCGCCGCGGACCGCGCTGATGACCGACGCCGCGAGTTCGGGCAGCGACGTGCCGAACGCGAGGACGGTCAACCCGATGAATCGCGGACCGAATCCGAAGGCTTCGAGCAGTCCCTGCCCGCCCTGGATGAGCCAGTTCGAGCCGACGAACAGGAGGAGCAACCCGAGACCGAGATAGAGCACGTCCTTGAACTGCGCGGACACCTCGTCTTCGTCCTCGATGTCGATTTCGTCCGTGCCGAGGGCGTCGGCCTTCGCGGACCGCGCGCGGTAGAGCAGATAGCCCGTGAACGCGACGAGGATGAGCAGGAGGACGACTCCGTCGGCGGCGCTGAGGTTTCCGTCCATGCCGAGCGCGACGAGCGCGACCGCCGCGGCGATCATAAACGGGACGTGTCGGCGGAGCGTCGTCGTCGAGACGCCCATCGGCTGGATGAGCGCCGAGATGCCGAGCACGAGACCGATGTTGGCGATGTTGGAGCCGACGATGGCACCGAGTCCGAGGTCGGCGCTGTATCCCAACCCGCTCAGGACCGCGACGAACAGTTCTGGCGTCGTCGTCGCGAACGCGACGATAGTCACACCGACGATAGCCGCCCGGAGGCCGAGACCGATTGCGAGTCGGGAAGCGCCCTCGACGAGCGCTTCGGCCCCGAGATAAAGCCCGACGATACCCGCCACGAGGAGCGCGGTATCGAAGGAAAGCAAGGTTGCGAGTGCCGACATACGCGGGAGTAGACCGACGGGAGACCAAAAGCGCGCCGGTACACGGTACGTCCGCGACGAACTCTCACGGGAGCGCGAAGCCGGCCGCCCTCCGGTCTCGCGAGCGCGGTTCGAGTCCCGGCGGAATCCGACGCGGGCGGGCGAGTTATATCGTCGGCAGGTCACCTCCCGCCCATGCAAGTCTACGGTCTCGTCGGCAACCCGGTCGGCCACTCGCTGTCGCCGCCGATGCACGAGGCGGCCTACGAGGAAACCGGCCTCGACGCGCGGTACGTCACGTTCGAACCCGCCCGCGACGACATCGCGGCCGCCGTCGACGGCGCGGACGCCCTCGGCGTCTCGGGGCTGAACGTCACCATCCCGTTCAAACAGGACGTGCTCGAACTGGTCGACCCCGACCCGCTGGCCGAGCGCATCGGCGCGGTCAACACGGTCGATTTCGGCGGGGAGACGCCGACGGGCTACAACACCGACGCGGCGGGTGTCACCCGGTCGTTCGAGCGCCACGGCGTCGACCTCGACGGGACGGACGCCGTGGTCGTCGGTGCCGGCGGGGCGGGCCGCGCCGCCGCGTTCGCCCTCGCCGACGCGGGCGCGTCGGTCCACGTCGCCAACCGGACCGCCGAGACCGCGGTCGAACTCGCCGCGGCCGTCCCCGGTGCGACCGGCGGCGGACTGGACACGCTCGACCGGATTCGGGAGGCGGACGCCCTCGTCAACGCGACCAGCGTCGGGATGGAGTCACCCGACGAGACGCCCGTCTCCGCGGAGTACCTCCACGGCGACCTCGCCGTGCTCGACGCGGTCTACACGCCGCTCGAAACGCGACTCCTCCGCGAGGCGGCCGCGGCCGGCGCGGTCACCATCGACGGCGCGTGGATGCTCCTCTTGCAGGGCGTCGAAGCGTTCGAACTGTGGACCGGCCGCGACGCCCCCGTCGAGTCGATGAACGCCGCGCTCCGGAACCACCTCGAAAGCGACTGAGGCCGCCGGTTTTTAAATAACGGGATTGCATAGGAGAAGGTAACATGGGCTTGCTTGACACTATTTCGTCGTTCTTGAAATCCCTCGTTGGTGGCGACTCGTCGTCCTCCTCGTCGGACGGACGTGACGACACGGCGACCGTTACGGTCGAACGCGACACCAGAACCGAACGCGAGGAGCCGGACACCGAGACCGAGACCGCGGTGAAAGAGTCGGTCGAGGAGACGGAATCGGCGGACGAGACGGCGGACGAAGAGGCCGACGACGCGGTCGAACCCGAGGCCGACGCGGAGTCCCACGCGGACGACGAGGACACCCGCGACGACGCCGAGGTGGCGGCCGACGCCATCGAGGAAGCCGAACCGGAAGACGAAGCAGTCGAACCGGAGCCTGAGTCCGAGTCCGAGGTCGAAGTCGACGGCGAACCTGAGGTCGAGGACGAACCGGAACTCGAAGACGAGGACGAGTCTGAATCCGCCGCCGCCGACGAGGACGAGGTCGAAGACGAGGACGAACCCGAGGAACCGGACGAAGAAGGGACCGAAGCGGAAGACGCGACCGAGGACGAGGAATCCGACGACGCGGAGGTCGAAGACGAAGAGTCCGACGACGGGACGGCCGACGACGCCGACGCGCCCACCGTCGACACGATTCGCGGCATCGGCCCGGCGTACGCCGAGCGCCTCTCGGAAATCGGCATCGAGACCATCGCGGACCTCGCGGCGGCCGACGCCGACGAGGTCGGCGAGGAAATCGACGTGTCACCGAAGCGGGTCCAGCGCTGGATTGACCGCGCCGGCGAGGCGTAACCGACGCGCGCCCGGAAGCGACCGACGCGGCTGTTCTCCCGACTGACGACCGCTTTCGACAGCTCGTCGATACGTCGCGAAACCGTTTACCCGGCGGACGGACTGGTGTGGGTAATGACCGCACCGACCGTCGTCACCGACCGCGACGACTTTCGCGCGACCGCCGCGGTCGCGTCAGCCGGCGCGCGCGTCCCCGTCGAGGTCCGCGTCGCCGTCTCGGACCCCTTCGACGCCTATCGACGCGCCCGCCGGGATGCCGGCGGCTTCTTCTACGAGACGACCGGCGGGCAACCCGGCTGGGGAGCCTTCGGCGTCGACCCCGAAGCGCGCCTGACCGTCGACGACCCTACCGACGACCCCACCGCCGACGCCCCGACCGACGACGACTGGGGCGACCCCGGCGTCGACACCGCGCCGAGCCTCGCCGCGCTCGAATCGCTCGTCGATTCGGAGACGCTCGTCCGCGGCGACTGCGACGTGCCGTACCCCTGCGGCCTGTTCGGCTGGCTCTCGTACGACACGGCCCGCGAACTCGAATCGCTCCCCGAGCACACGACCGACGACCGGGGACTCCCGCACCTGCAACTCGGCCTGTACGACCTCGTGGCGTCGTGGGCGGACCCCCGGCCCGACGACGGCGAGACGACGCTTCGCGTCACCTGCTGTCCGGCCGTCGAGGCCGACGCGGACCTCGACGCCGTCTACGACGAGGCGCGGGGACGGGCGACCGACCTCGCCGTCGAGGCCGTCGAGGGCGACCCCGCCCCGGTCGCCGCGCCCGTCGAGGCCGACGAGGCGACGTTCGAGAGCGCCTGCGGCCGCGAGGCGTTCGCTGACCGCGTCCGCGCCGCGAAGCGGTACGTCCGCGACGGCGACACGTTTCAGGCGAACCTCTCCCAGCGACTCGTCGCGCCCGCCGCGGTCCACCCGGTGGACGCCTACGCGGCGCTCCGGAAGGTCAACCCCGCGCCGTACTCCGGCCTGCTCGAACTCCCCGGCGTCGACCTCGTGAGCGCCAGCCCCGAGCTCCTCTTGCGCGTCGAGGGCGACCGCCTCGTCACCGAACCCATCGCCGGCACTCGCCCGCGGGGGGCGACGCCCGTGGAAGACGAGGCGCTTGAGGCCGACCTGACGACCGACGAGAAGGAGCGCGCCGAACACGCGATGCTCGTCGACCTCGAACGCAACGACCTCGGGAAAGTCTCGGAGTACGGCTCGGTCGAGGTGACGGAGTACCGCCGAGTCGACCGCTACTCGGAGGTGATGCACCTCGTCTCGCTGGTCGAGGGGACCCGCCGCGAGGGGACCAGTCTGGCTGACGCCATCGCCGCGGTGTTTCCCGGCGGGACCATCACGGGCGCGCCGAAGCCCCGGACGATGGAGATAATCGACGAGCTCGAAGCCACCCGGCGCGGCCCCTACACGGGGAGCATGTTCGCCGTCGGCTTCGACGACCGCGCGGTGCTGAACATCGTCATCCGGACGCTCGTCCGCTTCGAGGACGAGTACCACCTCCGCGTGGGCGCGGGTATCGTCCACGATTCGGACCCCGACAGCGAGTACGACGAGACGCTGGCGAAGGCGCGGGCGCTCATCACCGCCATCGACGAGGCGCTCGGCGAGCGCGCGAGCATGGCCGTGGGGGCCGAGCGATGACGCGCATCCTCGTCGTCGACAACTACGACTCCTTTGCCTACAACCTCGTCCAGTACGTCGGCGAGGCGGTCGCCGAGGCGCGCGAGGAGCGGGCGGAGAGCGGAGACGGAGCCGTGGGCGGTTCGAACGCCGCGGACGACGTGCTCGTCTATCGAAACGACGCACTGTCGGCCGCCGACATCCGCGACATCGACCCCGACGGCATCGTCGTCTCGCCCGGTCCCGGCACCCCCGCGGAGGCCGGCGTCTCCGTCTCGGTCTTCCGCGACCTCGACTACCCGACGCTCGGCGTCTGTCTCGGCCACCAGTCGCTCTGCGCCGCCCTCGGAAGCCCCGTCGGCCACGCGCCCCACGTCGTCCACGGGAAGCCCTCGCTCGTCGAACACGACGGTTCGGGCGTCTTCTCGGGGCTGCCCGAGCGAATCGAAGTCGGCCGCTACCACTCGCTCGCGGTCGAACACGACGACGTGCCCCCCGAGTTGGCGGTGACCGCCTACACGGTCGCAGAGGACACAGACGCCGGCGGCTCCGACAGTGGAGAAGGCGACGAGCCCGCAGTCGTGATGGGCGTCCGCCACCGCGAAAAGCCCCACGTCGGCGTCCAGTTCCACCCCGAGAGCATCCTCACCGACTCGGGGAAGGACATCGTCCGCAACTTCGTCGCGCTCGCGGCCGGCGACGGCCCGGCGGCCGACGCGTGGGGTGCAGAGCGATGAGCGGCGACGGCGGCGAGCGAGACGGCGATAGCGACGAAGACGCCGGCGGGCGGTCGCTTCGCTACCACGTCGACGGCGACCTCGTCCCCGCCGAGTCGGCGTCGATTCCGGTCACGGACCGCGGCTTCCTCTACGGCGACGCGGCCTTCGAGACGCTCCGCGCCTACGGCGGCGAGGTGTTCCACTGGGACGCCCACGCCGACCGACTGGCCGAGACGTGCGACGTGCTCGGGATGGACCACGGGCTGTCCGACGACGACCTTCGCGCGCGAATCGACGAGACGCTCGCGGCGAACGACCTCGAGGAGGCGTACGTCAGGCTCTCGGTCACCCGCGGCAGTCAGGGCGGCCGCCTCACACCGGCCGAGGCGGTGGACCCCCGCGTCGTCGTCATCGTGGAACCGCTGGCTCGCGGCGGCCGCGGCTCCGACCCGGTGTGGGACGGCCCCGCGACGGTCCAGACCGTCAAGACCCGGCGCATCCCAGACCGGTCGCTCCCCGCGCGGGCGAAGACGCACAACTACCTCAACGGCATCCTCGCCCGCGTCGAACTCCGCGTCACCGGCGCGGACGAGGCGCTCATGCTCGACGCCGACGGCTACGTCACCGAGGGTGCGACGAGCAACCTCTTTTTCGTCGACGATAACGCGCTCTGTACGCCGAGTCTCGACGGCCCGGTCCTCCCCGGCATCACCCGCCGCGTCGTCCTCGACCTCGCTCGACAGGAAGACATCCCGATTCGGGAGCGCCGCTTCACGCCGGACGACGTGCGCGACGCGAACGAGGCGTTCCTCACGAACTCGACGTGGGAACTCCGACCCGTAGAGACGGTCGACGGCATCGAAGTCGGTGACGGCCCGGTGACGAAACTGCTCTCGCGGCTCTACGACGACTACGTTGAGCGACGCCACTACGGCGGCGACGGGGGCAGCGACGACGCCGACAACGGTGGCGACGCCGACAGCGTCAGCGGCGACGAGAACTGAGATCTGCTGTCGCGCCCGCCGCGCTCGCCCTCAGAACTCGACGTTCGAACTCGAACTCCGGTCGGCCGGGTCGGTCTCGATTTCGCCCTGCCCGACGTAGTCGAACTCGTCGTCCGAGAGGAAGACGTGGTCGCCGTCGACCGTGACGTCGAGGTCGTCGAGCACCGCGCCCTCGCACGGGCCGTAGTTGCAGTAGCCCGTGTCGGCCTCGAAGTACGCGCCGTGGTTCTGGCAGATGACCTCGCCGTTGCGCATCGGCGCGCCCGAGCCCTTGTCGAGTTTGATGTGCGTCAGGTGCATGCAGTAGTTCAGCCACCCTCGGATGCCGTCGTCGGTGCGGACGAGGATGGCCTCGCGCTCCTCGGCGTCACTGTCGGCGTCGTCGGCCGCGCGGACCCGAAAGAGAAAGGTCGTGTCGTCGGGCACGTCGCCGACCGCGCAGATTCGTTCGAGGTCGCTCATTGTGCTCTCGTTGGGTCGGGGTCGAAAATCTCCTTCGAAAGCGGTCGATTGGAGCGACGGCGCGAAGCCTCGCTCACTCTCATTCGTCAATGCCCATCCGAAAGAGGGAGTAAATCCAGTAGCCAGCACCCACGAACAGGAGGAATCCGAAGCTACCCACGAGGATATTGCCGGCTGCCAGTTGCCGTGTCCAACCGAACCCGAGTATCGCGATGATGGCGAGGAGTCCACCGAGTATCGCTCGCTGGATCGCAGACCAAAACTCTGTTCCCGAATCTGTAGAGGGCATACTCGGGTCGTACTCGCGGAGTAGTCATCAATATGTGTTATGAATCTGAGAATATCAGAGACTCGGGCCTCACGCAGTCGTGAGTTCGAGAACGTAGACGTAGACCTCCTTCGCACCGGTTCGCAGTGGTTTCCGGTTCAAATCAACTGAGCTATGCGGCCGACCTCGTGGGGCGCGCCGAGTCGAGACTCGGCGCTCAGGAGTTGCGGTCGGCAAAACCATAGCGGGAGGTAGATTTGAACGACGCGAATCTCGCTTCGCTCGATTCTCTGGTTCAAACTACCTGTTGCGATTACCACGAAAAACGGGCAGCCACAGCGCGATAAAACGCGCTGCTTGGGGTGTAGTTTTCAGGAGAATAGCGGGAGGTAGATTTGAACTACCGATCTCCGGGTTATGAGCCCGGCGGAATCTCCTGGCTATCCCATCCCGCTGAATCAACAAACGAGTCTGCTATTGTTAAGACTTCTGTTTCGGGAGCCGTGTGTCAATTTTCACCGTGAGTCGCGCTGACTCGAACGGGTCGCGATGCGCCACGTGAACAGGCTTTCTGCGACGTAGTTCAGGAGCATCGACGCGCCGATAGCGAGGGGCAGCGGGATGAGTTCCCAGAGGTCGATACCGGCGACCGGAATCGACAGCGGAACCTCGCCCAGCGCCCGGACGACGAGCACCTGCACGAGCAGGCCGCCGCTCCTGACGAGGTTCGACTTCACGAAGCGCCGCACCTTCGCGGCGAGCAGGTCCGAGCCCGCACCCGCGAACGTCCAGCGGTCGTTGATGACGAACATGACGACGATGGCGAGCTCCGCGCCGGCGAGCTTCGCGAGTTCGTTGGCGACGCCGAAAAAAACGATGAGGAGACTGCTCAGAGAGAGGTCGAACACCGCGCCGACCGCGCCTACGGAGGCGAACTTGCCGAAGCGAGTGCCGGAGACGAGCGCCGAGAGCCTGTCAGTCATCCGCGACCTCCGTCGAGAACTGCTCGACGAGGGTCCGTTCGTCGCTCCGCGCGTCGATGAGTTCGTGGAGGCGGTCCTCGCGAATCGTCCGGGCGCGGTGGCGCGACCGGAGCAACCCGCGGGCCATCTTGAGCGTCGTGTCGACCGGAGAGACCGTCGAGTTCGGCTGGTCCTCCCAGACGACCGGCACCTCGGCCACGCGGTGGCCGAACGCCCCCGAGACGGCGATGAGTTCGATGTCCCACGCGAACCCCGGCTCGTACAGGTGGGTCCGAACGTCGTTCCACGCCGCGGCGGTGACGGCCTTGGCGCCGCACTGGTAGTCGTACAGCGGGACCTCGGTCAGGTGGCGGGCCAGCCACGCGAAGCCGTCGCCGAGGTAGCGCCGCGCGACCGTCTGATGGGAGGCGACGGTCGCGTTCGGGTGGCGGCGCGACCCTACCGCGAGGTCGGCACCGTCGCGGACGGCGGCGACGACATCGGCCATCGACGCGGCCGGCGTGCTCCCGTCGGCGTCAGCGAACGCGAGGATATCCGTGCGAAGCGATTCGAACCCGGTGGTGATGGCCGCGCCCTTGCCGCGGCGGGCGTCGACGTCGTTCACGCGGGCGACGGCGGGGAGGGCGTCGAGGGCGTCGAGCGTCTCGGGCCGCGGCGCGTCGAGTTCGACGCGGACCGCATCGGGGTCCAGCGACTCGACGAGGGCGTGGACGTAGGGGACCAGACGCTCGGGGTCTGGTCGATAGGCGGGGACCACCACCCCGACAGACTGCGACATGCACGACCATTCACTCAATGGGGTAAAAAGCGAACCGCTCTGGCCGCACCGGCCATCACAAAACGTATTGCATCCGCGGCGCAGTCAACGGATAGATGGAGTACGCCCTCGTTGTCCGGTGGTTACTGCTGTTCGCAGCCCTCTGGGCGGTCGGCCTTCCCCTCTCGGCCCGCCTGTTTCGCCGCCTCCCCGGCCGCGGCGCCGGACTCGCCCTCCCCGTCTCGCTCGTCGCGGTGACCCTCCCGGCCTACTACGTCGGCCACCTCTCGTTCGGCCCCGTCGCCCTCGTCGCCGGCGTCGGAACGCTCCTCGTCGCGTCGGCGGTCGCCGGCCTCGACCTCGGCGCGCTTCGCCGCGGCGACTGCCGACTCGCACCCGGCCTCGACATCGACCGACGCGCCGTCGCCGACGCGGCCGCGGTGTTCCTCGTCGCCTTCCTGTTCGCCGTGGCGCTCCGCGCGCTCGACCCGGCGGTCCACGCCGGCGGCGGCGAGAAGTTCCTCGACTTCGGCCTCCTCCAGTCGCTCGCCCGCGCGTCGGTCCTCCCGCCGGAGGATATGTGGTTCGCCGGCGAGCCGGTCCGCTACTACTACGGCGGTCACCTCGCGTCGATTCTCCTCGCGCGGCTCACCGCCACCGACCCGTCGTTCGCCTACAACCTCGCGCTCGCCGGCTTCTTCGGCATCCTCGTCACCGCGGCGTTCGAACTCGGGCGCGGCGTCGCAACTGCCGCGGGCGCGAGCGGTCGACTCGGCGGCCTGCTGTCGGCGTTCTTCGCCGGCTTCGCCAGCAACCTCGTCACTGCGGGGCGGTTTCTCCTCGCCGCGCTCCCCGAGGGGTTGCGCCGGCCCGTCGCGCGGGCCGTCGCCGAGCGGTCACAATACACCGTTGAGCAGGTGCTCGCCGGGGCCTCGAACTTCTCGTACTGGAGCGCGAGCCGCGTGATTCCGGGCACCATCAACGAGTTCCCGCTTTTCGCGTGGCTCAACGGCGACCTCCACGCCCACATGATGGGCACGTCGTTTCTGCTCCTCGCGGCCGGCCTCGCCTTCGCGTACTTCCGGACGCCTGAAGAGGCGGGCGGCGAGCGCCGGCTCCTCGTCGCCGCGACGACGCTCGTCGGCGCGTTCCAAGTCGTCGTCGACACGTGGAGTTTCCCGTCGGTGTTCGGCGTGCTGTTCCTCGGAATAATCTTCGCGCCCGCACGCCCGTGGACGTTGTTCCCGGGGCGAGAGCGCGTTCGCTCGGCCATCGGCGGCTCGGTGGTCGCGGGCGAACTCGCCCGCCTCGGCGGCACGGTCGCGGCGGTCGGACTCGCGGGCGTCGCCGCCACCGTCCTCGCCAGTCCGTTCCTCCTCGGCGCGGTCGCGGGCGGGGGAAGCGCCCGGACGGTCGAGCTTCTGTCGCCCGACCAGCGAAGCGGGTTCGGCGCGCTGGCGCTCGTCCACGGGGCGTTCCTCGCGGCGTTCGCGGGCTACTACGTCCGCCGTCTCGGCGCGCAGGACGGACTCAGCGGGCGCGAGTGGGCCGTCCTCGTCGGGAGCTTCGCGGCGCTGACCGTCGTCGCGGCCGCCCAGTCGTTCGCCGCGCTCGCGCTCGTCGCGCCCCTCGTCGCCGTCGGCTGGGTGCTCCTCCGGTTCGCCGACGACCCGCAGTTCGAGACGGTGCTCGTCGTCGCCGGTGCGGGCCTCGTGATGCTCGTCGAACTCGTCTACGTGAACGAGCAGGCCGGGCCCGGTCGGATGAACACGGTGTTCAAGACGTACATGCAGGTGTGGGTGCTCTGGGGGAGCGTAATGGGGGCCGTGTTGGCCGGCTTCGTCGGCGACGCGGTCGCCGCGAGCGACGTGTCGCTTCCGAGGGGCAACCGCAGCGTCCGCGGGGGGGCGGTCCGCGCCGTCGGCGTCGGCTTCGTCGTTCTCCTCGTGGCCGCCACGTCGGTGTACGGCGGGCTGGCCGTCGCCGAGCACGCCGGCTCGGCCAGAGAAGAGGCGACGCTGGACGCAACGGCCTTCGCAGACTGGCGGCACGAAAACGAGTCGACGGCCATCGCGTGGCTCGACGAGACCGTCGAGGGCAACCCGACGATGCTCACCGCGCCGGGGACGAAGTGGTCCGAGGCGGTGACAGACAAACGCGAGGACGTCATGTACGACTGGCGCGGGAATCCCGAATCGAGTCTGACGGGCGTGCCGACGGTCGCCGGCTGGGCGCACGAAGTCGGCTACCGCGGCCCCGACGCGTACTACGACCGCGTGCGCGACGTGGACGCGATGTACGTCGGCAACGAGTCGACGCGGGCGCGGCTCATCGAGCAGTACGACGTGCAGTACGTGTGGGTCGGACCGGGCGAGCGCGCCCGCTACGGGGACATAGGGACGAACGTGGCGTGGCTGACGCCGGTCCACCGGTCGGGGTCGGTCGTGGTCTACGAGGTAGAAGAAGCGAGACTACCTTAGGCCGCGCCGCGCTCGCGGACGACCTCGACGGCCTCGGCGTCGACGCCCTCGGTTTCGAGCCAGTGCGGGACGAACTCGCGCTTTTCGAACGTCTCGCGCTCGTCTTCCGTGCCGGCGGTACACCACAGCTGGACGCGGTCGGGACCGTGCCAGTCGCCCTGTCGGTCGACCGAAAACAGGACGTACTCCTCGCCGTCGTACTCGATGACGCCGTCGCGCCGGACGCCGGGGTCGCCGTGGATGATGAGCTTCTTCATGTGCCGGGATTGGCACAGTCACCGCTTAATCGCTTCGGCTTCCGGCGTGCGGTGTGCGACGGGGGAGACCGCGGACGGTGCAGTCACCGTGGGCTGCCCACACGTAACACGGCGAACGCCCGGTCACGGCGGGTTCAGGCGCGTCGAACCAAACGGGTTTTAACGGGCCACACCAAAACCCACCACAAGGTCGATATCTATGCAGATGCCACGCCGTTTCAACACGTACTGCCCGAACTGCAAGGGTCACCACGAACACGAAGTGGAGAAGGTCCGGACGGGACGCCCGACCGGAATGAAGTGGAACGCCCGTCAGACGCGACGCGGCAAGGCCACTATCGGTAACGCCGGTAAGTTCTCCAAGGTGCCCGGTGGCGACAAGCCGACGAAGAAGACCCACCTGAAGTACATCTGTTCCGACTGCGGCAAGGCCCACATGCGCGAGGGCTGGCGCGCCGGTCGCCTGGAGTTCCAGGAGTAAATCATGGCAGGAAACTTCTACAAGGTCGCGTGCAGCGACTGCGAGAACGAACAGGTCGTCTTCGGAAAAGCCTCCTCGGTCGTCAACTGCGCCGTCTGCGGGACGACCCTCGCCACGCCGACCGGCGGCAACGCCGAGTTCCACGGCGAGGTCGTCGAGACGGTCGAGCGTCGCGACAGCGACGAACTTGAGGCGTAACTCCCCGGAGGACCTCGTATGAAGTACAGCGGATGGCCTGACCCCGGCGAACTCGTCGTCGGAAAGGTAGACGACATCGCGGACTTCGGCGTCTTCGTCGACCTCGAAGAGTACGAAGACAAACGCGGCCTCTGCCACATCAGCGAGGTCGCCAGCGGATGGATTAAGAACGTTCGCGACCACGTCCGCGAGGGACAGACAGTCGTCGCTAAAGTGCTCGAAGTCAACGAGAGTTCCCAGCAGATAGACCTCTCGATTAAGGATGTCAACGAGCACCAGCGCAAAGAGAAGATTCAGGAGTGGAAAAACGAGCAGAAGGCCGACAAGTGGATGGCGCTGGCGTTCGGCGAGGACATCGCCGACGACCGCTACCAGTCCATCGCCAACGCCCTGCTCGCAGAGTTCGAGTCGCTGTACGACGGCTTCGAGCAGGCCGCGATTCACGGTATCGAGGCGCTCGACGGCGTCGAACTCGACGACGACGAACTCGAAACCATCGTCGAGACCGCGCGTCAGAACGTGTCGGTCCCCTACGTCAACGTCACCGGCTACGTCGACCTGCGCTCGCCCGCTGGCGACGGCGTCGACGACGTGAAAGAGGCCCTCAAGGCCGCCGAGGGCGACGGCGAAATCGGCGACGAAATCGAACTGTCGGTCACGTACGTCGGTGCGCCCGAGTACCGCGTCAAGGTCAAAGCGCCCGACTACAAGACCGCCGAGACGGAGCTCGAATCGAGCGTCGCGCGGGCCCGCGAAGCCATCGAGGCCGCGGGCGGGACCGCGGAGTACCACCGCGAACGCAGCGGCGACGAAGAGTAATCGAATGAAATCAGACATCCGGGTGTGCAGCGCGTGGCGCGACCGCCACGACCGCCCGGTGTACTCGCTTTCTGAGACCTGTCCGGAGTGCGGCGCCGCCACCGAGAACAGCGCGCCCGCGCCCTACAATCCCGAGGACCCCCACGGCGAGTACCGCCGGACGCGAAAGCGCCGCCTCGCCGAGGAGTCAGGGTAGCCGGCTCCGGCTACCGACGCTCTCTTAACCGGCGCGGCCGCCACTACGTGCATGGACGACATCGAAATCGAGGCTGTCGAGGAGGTCGACCTCACCGACCCGGTTCTCATCGAGGGGCTGCCGGGCGTCGGCAACGTCGGCAAACTCGCCGTCGAGCACCTGCTGGAGGAGTTCGAGGAGGCCACGCTGGTCCGCCGCGTCTACGCCGACGTGTTCCCGCCGCAGGTGAGCATCGACGAGGGCGTCGCCGAGCTGACCCACGTCGCGATTCACGCCGTCGAGACGCCCGGCGAGGGACCGGACCTGCTGCTTCTCACGGGCGACCACCAGGCGCAGTCGAACGAGGGACACTACCACCTCACCGACACCTTCCTCGATATTGCCGAGGAGTTCGGCGTCGAGCGCCTGTTCGCGCTGGGCGGCGTCCCGACCGGCGAACTCGTCGACGAGCCGTCGGTCCTCGGGGCCGTCGCCGACGCGTCTCGCCTCGACGAACTCGACGAGGCGGGCATCGAGTTCCGCGAGGACGAACCCGCCGGCGGCGTCGTCGGCGTCTCCGGGCTCCTTCTCGGCCTCGGCGGCCGCCGCGGCCTCGACGCGACCTGCCTGATGGGCGAGACGAGCGGCTACCTCGTCGACCCCCAGAGCGCGCAAGTCGTCATCGAAGTCTTACAGGACCTCCTCCAGTTCAGCGTCGACTTCGAGTCGCTCGAAGAGCGCGCGGAGGAGATGAAGGAAGTCGCCGCGAAGATTCAGGAGATGCAACAGCAACAGCAGGGGAGCATCGCCAGCGACGACGACCTCCGGTACATCGGCTGAGGCCGCCTCGGCCCTCGCGGCCCGTCTCGTTTTCAGCCCGGAGAGTCAGGCTTCGATGATGTCGTCGTCCGCGAACTCCGGGACGACGATTTCGCCGTCGAGCGACTGCACCGCGCGGCCGCCGACGCGTATCTCAGCGCCGACCTGCACGCGGACGGTTCCCGGTCGGTCCACGAAGTGGCCCTGTTCGAAGCGGAGTTCGTCGGGCATCGAGTCGAACGCGCCGACCTGCCGGAGGTACGCGCCGCACGCGCCGGCGGCGGTTCCGGTCGCGGGGTCCTCGGAGATGCCGATGCCGGGAGCGAAACACCGCGCGTGAAGCGTGGAGTCGCCGTCGATGGCGTCGAAGGTGTAGGCGTAGACGCCCGCCGCGTCGTGTTCGGCGGCGAGGTCTGCGATGGCGGCGTCGTCCGGGTCCGCAGCCGAGAGGTGTTCGAGGAAGTTGACCGGGGCGACGAGGAAAGGAAGCCCGGTGGAGGCGACCGCGACGGGGAGGTCCGCGCCCACGTCTCGGAGCGCGGCGTCGTCGACGCCGAGCGCCGCCGCGAGGCGGTCGTAGTCGACCTCCAAGGGCCGGACCGTCGGGGCGTCCTGCGTCATCCACACCTCGCCGGGGTCACCGAGTTCGATGTCGAGGGTGCCGACGTTCGTCTCCAAGGTGTGCGTGCCCGGTTCGAGGTCGCGTTCGGCCGCGAGGTGGGCGTGGGCCGCGATAGTCGCGTGGCCGCAGAGGTCGACTTCCTGTTGGGGCGTGAAATAGCGGATGCGGCGGTCCGCGGCGGCCGACGAGCAGACGAACGCCGTCTCGCTCGCGCCGAGTTCGGCGGCGATGGCGCGCATCTGTTCCGCGTCGAGTCCGTCGGCGTCGGGGACGACCCCGGCCGCGTTACCGGACAGCGGTTCGGTCGTGAAGGCGTCGACGAGGAGGGCGCGTCGGCTATCCATGGAAAGGCGCACTACACGGCGATGTATCAAACCAGCGGGTCGGCGGCCGGATTACGCGAGAAGTCGGAGAAAAAGAGAGGAGCGTGGGCCGGTCGATATCGGCCGATTCACGCGCGGGTCCACCGGACGCGGCCGCTCGTTTGAGCCGCGCCGTCGCCCTGCATCACTTCGCGCATGTTCATACAGGCTGGACACCCGACGACCTCGTCCATGTCGTTGCCGAAGACGCGGACGAAATCGCGGGAGACGAACTCACCACAGTTACCACACGTGTGCATTCTATTTCACCTACAAATCCGCATACTCCGGCACTCGATATAACTATGCCCCTTGTTAACATGCGTTAGTGTTCGCCTGAACGTCTGGGTCTCCGGTTAGTCACCGAATAACGTCGGTTCGGGCGGTTTTGGCACGCCGACACACGGGCGGGGCGAGTCGTACAGATTAAAGGGCGTCAGGCGCGGCAGTACGCACGGTGAACGGAAGATATGGGCGACCTCCCCGACGAGTTTAACTGTACTATCACGAACTGGGAGTACATCTACGGCCTCTGCCGCGACGTTTCGGACGAGGTCAAGACATCCGAGTTCGAACCCGACGTCATCGTCGCGTTGGCCCGCGGCGGCTGGTTCGCGGGCCGGTGTATCTGCGACTTCCTCGGGCTGGACGACCTGACGAGCCTGAAGATGGAACACTACGTCGGGACGGCCCAGAAGTCGAACGAACCGGAGGTCCGCTACCCGATGCCGGAAGGCAGCGTCGAGGGCAAGGACGTGCTCATCATCGACGACATCGCCGACACCGGCGGCTCCATCAAGCGCGCACACGAGTACGTCAACGAGCGCAACGCGGGCGAGGTCCGGACCGCGACGCTCCAACTCCTCCAGACCAGCGAGTTCGAACCCGACTACGTCGGCGAGCGCCTCGAAGCGTGGGCGTGGGTCGTCTACCCGTGGAACTTCATCGAGGACATGATAGACCTCACCTCGGGCGTCATGGCGAAGGCCGACGACGACACGTTCGAACTCGAAGACGTCCGCCACTACCTCTCGGAGTTCCACGACGTGGACCGCATCGAGATGGAGATCGCCCAACCCGACCGAATGCCGGAAGTCATGTCCGAGATGGAGCGCCGCGGCTACGTCGAATCCACCGGCGACGGCGCGTGGCGACTCCTCGAAAACGACGGCGTCGGGGCCTGAAACCGGCTCGTTCGGTTATCCCGGCTTCGTTCGACCTCGGTCGACCCTCTGCGACCGTCGGTTTCGGTTCTCGGCGACGCTCCGCGGTCAGTCCGTAGCCGCGGTCGTCCGAAGCGAAACGTTCGTTTGCGTGACGCTCGTCGGCACGCGCATGTCGCTGTTTTCTATCTTCGTCAGCGCGCTTCTCCCGATTCTCGCCATCGGCGCGGTCGGCTTTCTCCTCGGGCGCGTCCGCGACGTGGACCCAGAACCGCTCAACACGGTGACGGTGTACGTCCTCGCGCCGGTCCTCGTGTTCTACAGCCTCGCGACGACCGAACTCGCCGGCGAGACGCTGGCTGCCCTCACCGCCGGCGTCGTCGCCTACCACGTCGCCATGCTCCTCGTCGCGGGCGGCGTCGCCCGACTCGCCGGCGTCTCCGAACCCCTCCTCGGCGCGCTCGTCCTCGTCGCCGCCTTTCCGAACTCCGGGAACTACGGCATCCCCGTCAGTTCCTTTGCCTTCGGCGATACCGGCCGCTCGACGGCCGTCGTCTACCTCGCCGTCCAGAGCGTCCTCATCTACACGCTGGGCGTGTATATCGCCGGACGCGGAGCCGACCGCGACGACGCCCCGCCGGGGTGGCGCGTCGGCCTCGAACGCATCGTCCGCATCCCGCTCGTCTACGCCGTCGTCGCCGCGCTCGCCGCGCGGTGGCTCGGCGTCGTCCCGCCGACGGGCGTCCCCGCGATGGAGACGCTCAGGCTCGTCGGCGACTCGTCGATTCCGATGATGCTCCTCATCCTCGGCATCCAACTCGCGGGGGCCGACCTCGGCTCGACGCTCTCGGAGGTCGGCGTCGTCGCCGCGCTCAAGATGGTCGTCGCGCCCGCGGTCGCGGTCGGCGTCGCGCTCGTCGCCGGCTTCGGTGACCCGACGGTCGCCCGGACGTTCGTCCTCGAATCCGCGATGCCCGCCGCGGTCACGCCGCTCATCCTCGTCGCGGAGTTCGGTGACGCCCCGGGGGCCGGTTCGGCCACTTCGCTCGCCGAGTTCGTCTCCGCGGCCGTCTTCGCGACGACGCTCCTCAGCGTGCCCGCGCTCTCGGTGCTCATCTACCTCTTGGACCACGGCTTCGTGGTGTAGCGCCCGTTTCGCCACGACTTTGTGCGCCCTCCCCGACCTTCGAGTATGAAAATCGGATTCATCGGTGGCAGCGGTATCTACGAGGCGCTCCCGCTGGAGAACACCCGCGAGGAACCCGTCGAGACGCCGTTCGGCGAGCCCTCGACGACGCCCGTCGTCGGCGAGTTCGGTGACACCGGCCGCGAGGTCGTCTTCCTCCCGCGACACGGCCCGGACCACCAGCACTCGCCGACGACGCTCCCCTACCGCGCGAACATCTTCGCGCTCAAGAAACTCGGCGTCACCCACGTCCTCGCCAGCAACGCCGTCGGGAGCCTCAAAGAGGACCTGCCGCCGCAGACGCTCGTCGTCCCCGACCAGGTTTACGACCGTACGAAACACCGCCCGCTGACGTTCTTCGACGAGGGCATCGTCGTCCACCAGCCCTTCGCGATGCCGTACGACGAGGAACTCGTCTCCATCCTCGCAGAGGCCGCCGAAGAGGCGACCGACGCGACGGTCCAAGAAGGCGGCACGTACGTCTGCATCGAGGGCCCGTCGTACTCCACGAAGGCCGAAAGCGAGCACTACCGCGCGCAGGGCTGGGACGTCATCGGCATGACGACCATCCCCGAGGCCAAACTCGCCCGCGAGGCCGAGATGGCGTACGCGACCATCACCGGCGTCACCGACTACGACGTCTGGAAGGACGACAGCGAAGTCACCCTCGACGAGGTGTTGAAGAACGCCGCCGCCAACGAGGAGGCAATCAAAGAGACCGTCGAGGCCGCCATCCGCAAGATTCCCGACGACCACGAGACCGACAGTCACACCGCGCTCGAAGGGACCATCAACACCCCCGACGACGCCATCCCCGCCGAGACGAAAGCAAAGCTCGCGCCGCTCATCGACCGGTACGTCGACTGAACCGGCCTCAGTCGTTCAGGTCTGCGGATTCTACCGAGTTATCCCCCGGCTCAGCTATCTCGCCCTCACTGCGCGCCGCCTCGTCGGCTGGCGAGAACTCGACCGCGTGACAGCGCGTGCAGTACTCGTTTTCGCCGCGGTCGGTCGTTGCGAGCGGGATACCCGCGACGACGAACTGCGTGCAGAACTCCCGGACGACGCCCCGGTCGTCGGTCTCGCCGCAGACGACGCACTCGCGGACCGACCGCGGCGACGTGACCACCTCGCGGACGCGGCCGAACGAGGTCGGACTGTACGAGACGTAGCCGGGAACGTAGCAGTGCAGCCAGAAGATGGGGAAGAAACACAGCACCGCCAACGGCCAGATGACCGACTGAGGGAACAAGATAGCCGACGAAATCACTGCGAACGTCACCGACGTGACGAGCGAGACCGCGACCGTCAATCGCCGGAGCGTGCTGGAGAGCAGGGTCGGATGGGGCACGTCCGAGAGTGACGGCGGGCCCGATAAAATAGCTAGTCGTCCGCGATGGCCTCGGCTTCGAGTTCGGGGTCGTCGCTGTCAGCGTCGTCGGCGTCGTCACCGCCGTCAGCCGCCTCGGCGTCCGCATTGTCGGCATCCTCAGCGTCTGCATCCACGTCCGACCCCGCGCCGGGGTCGGCGTCGAACACCTCGGGGTTCCGAATCCAGAGGTCGCCGAACAGGTCGTCCTGTTTGAGGTAGACCGTGCTCCGGTGGGACAGAAACAGGAGCGCGAGGTAGGTCGTCATCACCGTGTCGGCCACGTCGCGAACCTCGGCGAACAGCACCTCGTCGCGGCCCTTCTCGTAGTGGGTGGCGAGCACGTCGCCGACGGCTTCGACGACCGCCTCGATGTCCTCGTTGTGGGCGGTCCCGGTCACGTCGTCTTCCGTGGGTTCGCCCGCGCCGCGCATCTCGCCGGGCGTGTGGTAGTCGAGCGTCTGCGTCCCGCGGGAGAAGCCGCGGGGCGACTCGGAGGTGTCGTACTCGCGGCGGCGCTTCCACCACGACCCGCGTTCGACCTCCCGGAGTTCGCGGACGAGTTCGTCCAAGGTTTCGGGCGACCCGCGGGCGTGCTTGCGTTCGAGCCGACGGTCCATCTCGTCTTCCAGCGCGTCGATTGGGTCGAACCCGGGTGGCCCCTCGCCGTCGTCGCCGGGGTGGCCCTCGTCGCCGCCGCTCTCCAAGGCGAGTTCCCACGGTTCGAGTTCCTCCTCGTCGGGTTCGTCCGGGGCGAGGAGTTCGTCGGATTTCATGCGCAGGAGGACGCTCGCGTAGAACAGCGCCCGGCCGGTCGTCCGGAGGTCCATCGCGTCGAGGCGGTTCAGGAACGCGTCCGTGACCTCCACGATGTCGATGTCCCACGGGTCGATGGTTCCCTCCTTGGCGAGTTGGACGAGGAGTTCGACCGGTTCGACCTCGTCGTCGTCGGTCTCGGAGACGTCCTCCGGGAGGACCTCGTCCATCGCGTCGGGTTCGGCAGGGTCGGGAGAGTCGTCGGGAGTGGTGTCCGAAGCGGCGTCGTCGCCGGCGAACGAGAAGACCCCGTCGTCAGCGTCGTCACCGTCGCTTCCGTCTCGCTCGCCGCGCCCGCGAGAGAGGTTCAGTTCGGGGAGGTCGTCAGTCATCCGCCGGAACCTCCGCTTCCGCGTCCGCGTCGGCCTCGCCGCCGTCACCACCGTCCGCGTCGTCGCCGTCGTCGTCGCTGCCGTCGCTGCTTCCGCCGTCGTCACCGCCCGGACCGTCCGCGTCGCGGCCGTCACCGCCGTCGCTTCCAGCCTCGCCGTCGCCGCCGAACTGGATACCCGTGACCGCGCTGACGTTGTCGCCCTGCATCGTCACGCCGATGGCGCGCTCGGCGCGTTCGAGGAGCGCAGAGCGGTGCGAGACGACGACGAACTGGGCGTCGCCCGCGAGGTCGTCGACCATCTGGCCGACGCGCTCGGCGTTCGCGGCGTCGAGGAAGGCGTCCACCTCGTCGAGCGCGTAGAACGGCGCGGGGTTGTGCCGCTGGATGGCGAAGATAAACGCGAGCGCCGTCAGCGACTTCTCGCCGCCCGACATGGCGTCGAGGCGTTGGATGGGTTTGTCTCCCGGCTGGGCCTTCATCGTCAGCCCCTCCTCGAATGGGTCTTCCGGGTTCTCCAACTGGAGGTGGCCCGTCCCGTTCGACAGGCGCTCGAAGACTGTCTCTTATACACATCTCTGATGGCNCAGCCCGCTCAGAGATGTGTATAAGAGACAGCTCCTGGAGGGCCTCAAGGTCGGCTTTCACGTCGTCGTACTCGTCGATAGCGAGCATGTTGACCGGTTCGAGTTCCTCCATCTCCTCGGTGAGCCGCTCGATTTCCGACTCGACCGTGTCGTGGTCGGGAATCTCGTCGGGGTCGTAGTCACCGACCTGCGACTGGAGTTCGTCGATTTCCCATTCGAGCCGTTCGGCGGCCGAGCGCATGCTTTCGAGCTTGGATTCGACCGCGTTCACCCGGTCTTTCTTCTCGTCGCGGGCGCTCCGGGCCTCCCGGAGGTCGCCCTGGAGCGCTTTGCGGTCCTCCTTGAGGTCGACCAGTTCCTCCTCGAGTTCGGCGACCGCCTCGCGCTTGGCTTCGAGGTCGTCCTCGCGCTCCTCGATTTTCGACTCCGCCTCGGAGATGGACTCCCGAGCCTCGGCCTTGCGGTTCTGGGCGGTCTCGACCGTGTCGTGGAGGTCGTCGACCGCGTCCTCGGCGTACTGCTTTTCGAGTTGAATCTCGTTGAGCCGGCCGTCGAGCGTGGACATCCGCTCTTCGAGGTCGTCGATGTCCGCGCGAATCTCGTCGGCGCGGGCGGTGAGTTCCGGAATCTCGGAGTCCGCGAGTTCGGCTTCGATGTCCTCGATTTCGGCCTCGACCGTCTCGATTTCGTCGTCGAGGTCGGCGATTTCGTCGTCGAGGTCGGACATCTGTTCGTCCACCGACTCGCGTTCGGACTGGAGTTCGTCGAGGCGGTCTTCGAGCCGGTCGATTTCGGCGTCGGCCTCCTCGATATCCTCCTCGGCGTCCTCGATTTCGCGCTCGATGGTCCGAACGCGGTCGGCGGCGTCGGAAGCCCGCCCGCGGGCGTCGTCGAGGTCGTCGTCGATGTCTCGAATCTCCTCGTTGAGCGAGCGGCGGCGGTCTTCGAGCTTCGTAATCTCCTTCGCGAGGCGGTCGAGTTTCCCCTCGCCGGACTTCGAAAACGAGTAGCGAGAGCCGCCGCCGGAGCCGCCGGTCATCGCGCCGGAGCGCTCGACGAGGTCGCCGTCGAGGGTGACCATGCGGTAGTCGCCCATCAGGTCGCGGGCGGTCTCCATGTCCTCGACGACGAGCGTCGAGCCGAGGACGTACGAGAAAATCGACTCGTACTGCGAATCGTAGTCGACGAGGTTGCGCGCGAAGTCCACGACGCCGGGGTTGTTGGGCTCGCGCGGCAGGCTCCGGTTGTCCATCTTCGTGATGGGCAGGAACGTCGCGCGGCCCGCGTTTCGGGACTTCAGGTGGTCGATACAGGACGACCCCACGCCGTCGTCGTCGACGACGACGTTGGCGAGGCGGCCGCCGGCGGCCGTCTCACAGGCTTTGGCGTACTCGCCGTCGACGGAGCCGAGTTGGCCGACCGCGCCGTGGACACCGGCGATGCCGGCGTTGAGGATGGTCGTGACGGCGCGAGGCCAGGAGTTGTCGCCGTCCTTGCCGGCGCGGGCTTCGAGGCGGGCGTACTCGGACTGCTTGGTCTGGAGTTCGTCCGTGACCTCCGAGAGTTCGTCGTTCAGGTCGGCCTTCTCGGCCTGCAAATCCTCGATGACGCCGTCTATCTTCGCCTCGTTCTTCTCGGCGGTGTCGAGTTCGCTGTGCAGGTCGGAGATTGTCGCCTTCAGTTCGGGGATGCGCTCGCGGGCGCGTTCGAGTTCGTCCCGGGTCTCCGAAATCTGGTTCGAGCGGCGGCGCGCGTCGTCGAGCAGGCGGTCCTTGGCGCGCTGGCGGTCGTTCTTCTCGTCTTTGAGCTCGTCGAGCGTCTCCTTTCGCTCCGCGAGTTCGGACTTCAGCTCGTCGAACTCGGTGTCCACCGAGTCTATTTCGGCCTGCACCTCGGAGAGTTCGACCCGCTTGGACTGGATGTCGCTTTTGACCGACGCCTTCTCGACTTTGACCTCGCGGATGTCGTCTTCGAGGTCGTCTATCTGCTCTTGTTTGCGGTCGATGTCGATGAACGCCTTCCGGCGCTCGGCCTCGGCGTCGTCGCGCTTTTCCTCGGCCGCCTCGATGGCGGTCTCCAACCGGGAGATGTCGCCCTTTATCTCCTCCATCTCCGACTTGATGCGGAGCTGTTCGTCCTCGCCCTTGCGCTCGATTTCGCGGGTGAGGTCTTCGAGGTCCTCTTCGAGACGGGTGACCTTGCCCTGCCGCTCGTCGAGTTCGGTCTGTAAGTCTTCGAGGTCGGCCTCGGTGGACTCGATGCGCGATTCGGTCCGCGAGAGGTCCTCGCGCTTGTCTTCGAGTTCCGCGGCCTTCAGGTAGCCCTCGTACTCTTCTTTCTCCTCGCGGAGTCCCTTGTAGGTGAGCGCCGTCTCGCGCTCGTCTGCGAGCTGGTCGAGTCGCGTCTCCTTTTCCTCGATGCGGAGGTCCGCCTCGTCGACGCGCTCTTCGACCGCCTCCAACTCCTCGAAGGCGGCGTCTTTCTTCTCGTCGAACTCGGCGACGCCCGCGATTTCGTCGATGATGCCCCGCCGCTGGTAGGGCGTCATGTTGATGATTTCGGTCACGTCGCCCTGCATGACGACGTTGTAGCCCTCGGGGGTGATGCCCGCCTGCGCGAGCAGGTCCTTGATGTCCGAGAGGTTGACCGAGCGCTCGTTGAGGTAGTAGTACGAGTAGTAGTTGTCCGGCGTCTCCTTGACGCGGCGCTTGATAGTTATCTCCTCGACGCCGCCGACTTTGTCGGTGCCGGCGGCGTTGACGACCTGCGAGCGGTCGAGCGTCCCCTCGGAGTTGTCGAGGACGACCGTGACGCTGGCCTCCTTGGGTTTGTCGGGGGCCTCGTCGCTGCCGTCGGCGTGGCCGGGGTTGTAGATGAGGTCCGTCAGCTTCTCGGCGCGAATCCCGCGGGTGCGGGCGAGGCCGAGCGCGAAGAGGACGCCGTCGATGATGTTCGATTTGCCGGAACCGTTCGGGCCCGTAACGACCGTGAAATCCTCGTAGAACGGGATGCGAGTCGGCCGCCCGAAGCTCTTGAAACCGTCAAGGACGAGCTCTTTGATGTGCATGGGTTGGTGTTCACGCGGGCCACGCCCGCAGGTGGAACGCGCCGCATGAACACGGGGCGCGCTCGCTCGGACGGCGCGCCCGATTACGCGACGATGATATCGTCGTCGGGCGTCTCGCCGTCGCCTTCGTCAGTCTCGTCGGCCTCGTCCGGTTTAGTCTCATCGCCGTCGGCCGGCGAGGGCTCGTCGGCGTCGGCGGGCTCCGCGGCGGCGGCCTCCGCGTCGGCCTCGTCTTCGGTCTCCCAGTCGCCGCGACGGGTCGCGGCCCGCGAGGGGACCTGCACGTCGTTGGCGTCTTCGAGCTGGCGGAGCCGCTCTTTGGTCTCGACGAGCTCCTCGGTGAGCCCGTTGACGGCGGCCTGCAGTTCTGCGACTTTGGATTCGAGTTCCTCCACCCGGTTACTCATGGGTAACATAGCCCCGCGCGTGAGACATAAATGTGCGTCAGACAATCACCGAAAATGTGATACGTGTGAAGGGAGTCCCGGGGCGGAACCCCCATCGCTGACACCTCAGTCCCGGTACGACTCGGTCGTCGTCGTCCGGAGCGACCGGACCGCGTCGAGGTACTCTTCGCGACTGCGCTTTTCGGCTTTCGCTTCGCGGACCGCCGCCATCGCCTCGGGGCTGGTGAGCAGGTCGACCAGCGTGCAGGCGGTGAGCTTCGCGGGGATGACGTAGGCCATCTCCTCGTCGACGATGCGGAAGTCGCGGGCGTGAACCGCACCCTCGAAGCCGCCGGTCCACGGGTGGATGCCGGGGACGAGCTGCGTGATGTCGCCCATATCGGTCGACCCCGAGAGGTGCGGCGTCCCCGCCGTGACCGCGTCGGGACCGACGATGTCGCGGGCGTTCTCGTCGTAGAACGCGACTATCGTCTCGTCGGTTCGAAGCGGCATGTAGCCGGGGTAGTCCTCGATTTCCACGTCGCCGCCGACGCCCATCGCGCCGGCGGCGAGCGCCCGGTTGACCGACTCGTTGGCGTCCGCGACCGCTTCGACCGAGGCCGCGCGGACGTACGACTCCATCGTCACCTCGGCGGGGACGACGTTGACGCCGTCGCCGCCGCGGGTGATGATGGGGTGGACGCGGACGTGGTCCTCGTCGCGGAAGCGCTCGCGCTGGGCGTGGACCGCGTTCATCCCGAGCATCGCGGCGTTGAGCGCGTTGACGCCCTCCTCGGGGGCCGCGCCGGCGTGCGCCTCGGTCCCGCGGTAGGTGACGAACTTACCGACGAAGCCGTTGGTCGAGAAGTCGCTCGTAATCGTCCGCTCGGGCGTGTCGCTGCCGGCGTGCATCATCGCGGCGGCGTCCCAGTCGTCGACGTAGCCGCGGCGGATGAGCTCCTGTTTGCCGCCGAAGAACTCGATGTCGCCGGCTTCGAGCAGGCCGCGTCGGTAGTCGAGGTCGAGGTACTCCTCGGCCGGGACGGCGACGAACTCGACCGCGCCGTCGAGGTCGTCCACGACGCCGCTTCCGACGAGGCCGAAGGCGGTCCCCACGAGGTGCGCGAGTTGGGCGTTGTGGCCGCAGGCGTGGACCGCGCCGGTCTCGGGGTCCGCCATCGGGTGGTCCGGGTTGACGAGCGCGTCGAGTTCGCCGAGGACGGCCGCGACGAAGTCGCCCGACCCCGCGCGGGCGCGAGCGCCGGTAATCGCCAGCTCCGTCTCCACGTCGAGGTCGAGGTCCTCGAACAGCGAGACGACCTTCGCCGTGGTTTTGACCTCCTTGTAGCCGAGTTCCGGTTCGGCCTGTACGTCCTTCGCGAAGTCGATAATCTCGTCCGCGCGGTCGTCGATAGCGTCGCAGACGCGGGTTTTGAGGGCCGCGGTGCGGTCGTCGGTCACCGCGTCTCACCCCGGTGCGGGCGGCGGGCGGTCGTGAGGCGCGGCATCAGATAATCCCCTGTGCGGACAGCACGGCCTGCGAGATGAGCGCCGAGCCGAAGAACGTGCCGAAGAAGACGAACACGGCCACGAGGACGAGCTTCCAGCTGACCTCCTTCATCTTCCCGGTCTGGAGGCCGATAGAGAGGCCCGCGTAGGCCAGAATCGGCGTGGTCGTGGCGAGGAAATCGATTTCTCCGACCGCGGCGAGAAACGGGGCTTGCACCGGCGAAAACGGCAGTGCGAGCGCGAACGCGAGCACCATCGCGTAGGCGAACGCCGGCAGGTCCAGCGGAATCAGCCGCCCCATGAGCAGGGCGACGAGGCCGAGGACGACGATGAGCGCCATGCCGGGGAGCGCGGCGACGAAGCCCGTGCCGGTGGCGATGAAGTTGGCCGTCAGCGTCAGGAACGCCACCACGAGCAGCATCTTCAGCGACTCGACGGAGAACTCCGGGGTCGACATCGACATCTCACTCACCTCCGTCGGCCGCGGCGGTGTCGCGGCCGAACACGGGCGCGAGGACCGCGTACAGGCGCGTGACGACCGGGAGGCCGACGAGGATGACCATGTAGAGCCCAGTGATGCCGGTCAGGAGGTTGCTCGTCGCGGCGAAGCTCAGAATCTGGTCCTCGGCGACGCCCGCGCCGCCGACGGCCGCCGCCAGCGACGTGGAACAGGCGGTCATCATGCTTGCCGACCCCATGCCACAGGCCATCGAGAGCGCGAGCGGGTGCAGCCCCGTCGCGGGCGCGAAGCCGCCGAGCAGGCCGAAGAAGACGGTTCCGAGGACCGTACCGGTCATGTAGGTGCCAAGGACGCCACGGCCCTCGGGCGACTCGATGCCGTACTTGTCGGTGATGACGCCGAGAGTCGGTTCGCGGGCGATGCTGACCGCCGCGCCGATGGACTCGCGTTTGAGGCCCAACAGCAGGGCGAGCGGGAGCGCGATGAGAATCGTGCCGAGGTTCCCGAACTCCTGGAGGACGAACGCCGGCCCGGCCGCCACGAGGTCGTAGAAGGAGGGCGCGACGAGCGTCCCGTATTTGACGCCGAGCGGCATCAGCGCGATGACGAGAAGCGGCGAGGCGATGCGGCTCACGTCCTCGTCGACGACCGACCGGAGCGGTTCGATGACCGACCCGAGGACGCTGTAACTGAGGACGAGGCCGAGAACGACCGCGTACAGAAGCGGCAGGAGCACGACCTGTCCCGGTCCGAGCGGGAACGTTATCGTCCCGATGAGTTCCGCGACGACGACGATGAGAAGGACCGTCAGATGCGTCCGGAGATGCGCCGAGAGCCGGCCGGCGGTCCGAATCGGTGCCCATCTATCCGAGGTGGTATCGTTTGTCATATGTGAACGGATTCCGTAAATCGTGGTGATGAAACGCCAGTATATAAAACCTCGTTAGTGATTGTCTGTCGGGTATGACAGGGCTCGGTGTCGGGCCGCCGACCCGCGAACGGGCTCCGCCGCGACCAGTCCCGTTAGTCTTTAGCCCACCGCCGTCGAAGCGCGGCCAATGACTGCGCAAGCGCTCGAACAGCGCGAACTCGCGGTCGTCATCGGGCTGGAAGTCCACGTTCAACTCGAGACGGCCACGAAGATTTTCTGTAGCTGTTCGACCGAGCCTGCCGAGGACGAGGAGCCGAACACCCGCGTGTGCCCCGTCTGTCTCGGGCTGCCGGGCGCGCTCCCGGTGCTCAACGAGGCGGCGGTGGAGTCGGCGGTCAAAATCGGCAAGGCGCTGAACGCCGATATCGCCGAGGACACCCGATTCCACCGGAAGAACTACTACTACCCCGACCTGCCCAAGAACTTCCAGATAACCCAGTACGACGCGCCCATCTGCGCCGACGGGACGCTGGAGGTGTCCGTCGAGGGCACCCGCCGCGACATCGGCATCACGCGCGCCCACCTCGAAGAAGACCCGGGGAGCCTCCAGCACAAAGGCGGCAGCATCGACACGGCGGACTACACGCTCGTCAACTACAACCGCGCTGGCACGCCGCTGGTCGAAATCGTCACCGAGCCCGACTTCCGGAGCCCCCAGGAGACCCGCGCGTTCCTCGCCAAGCTCGAAGAGGTGCTCGAATACCTGGGCGTGTTCGACGCCACCCGCGACGGCTCGCTCCGCATCGACGCCAACATCTCGCTCGTCCCCGCCGACGAGGTCGACGACGACGGCGCGATTTCCGACGACGCGCTCGAAGCGGCCAACCGCACCGAGGTCAAGAACATCTCCAGCCACAAAGGCGCGGAGAAGGCGCTGGCCTACGAGGTCACCCGCCAGAAGAACGCCATCCAGCGCGGCCGCGCCGTCGAACAGGAGACGCGCCACTGGGACGAGTCCCGCGGCATCACCGTCTCGATGCGCTCGAAGGAAGAAGAAAAGGACTACCGCTACTTCCGCGAGGCCGACCTCCCGCCGCTCCAGGTCGCCCACTGGAAGGAGGAGATTCCGATTCCGGAACTTCCCGACGCCCGCCGCGAGCGCTTCCACACCGAGTACGGCATCGACGAGGAGTCCGCCTCGAAGCTCACCTCGACTAAGGAGGTCGCGGACTTCTTCGAGGACGTGGCCGCCGAGTTCGACGCCGACCTCGCCGCGACGTGGGTCGCCGACAACCTGCTGGGCGAACTCAACTACCGCGACATGCACATCACGGACGTGTCGGACCGCCTCGACGAGTTCACGCGGCTCGTCGAACTCGTCGCCGCCGACGAGGTGACGACGAAGAACGCCGAGGAAATCGTCCTCCGCGAGATGCTCGACGAGGGCAAGGACCCCGACACCATCGTCGACGAAGCGGGCCTCGGCAAGGCCGACGACGACGAAATCGGCGGCTTCGTCCGGGAAGCCATCGACGAGAACCCCGACGCCGTCGAGGACTACCACAACGGCGAGGACGGCGCGCTGAACTTCCTCGTCGGACAGGTCATGCAGAAGTCCCGGGGGAGCGCCGACCCCGGCACCGTAAACCAGTTGCTCCGCGAGCGACTGGACGAATAACCGACCGACTTCGGGTTCGCTTCTCCACGACGGGCGGCCGCGTCCCGTCTGTCTCGCCGCGCGCGGCTACGTCCTGTCGTCATCGTCGCGACCGAACAGCATCGCCGACCCGAGCACGACCGCGAACCACGTCAGCGCCTCCTCCGCCGCCGGCGACGATGGGAGCGGGCGGTCCACGCCGGTCCGGTAGACGAGGTAGTAGTCACCGTCGACTTCGAACACTCTCGCGCCCGCGTCCGTCGGCCAGAGTTCGCGGTCCGCGGTCGCCAGCCCGTCCTCGATAGCCGTTCGCGCGGTCGGGTATCGGTTCGGGGCCCGAGCGATATGGTCCAGCGCCACCACGGCCGAGACGCGCGCCGTCGAGAGGACGTACCGGCCGTCCTCCCACGTCGATTCGCGCTCGAAGACACGGCCGTCGTAGTAGGCGAGATACAGTTCGTCGGCGTCGAGATGCCCGGACGAACTGAATTTCACGTCCGGGTGGTCGGCCGCGAGTGTCCCGTTCGGGGTCGCGGCCTCCAGCGCGCAGTAGCGCGTCGCCGGCGACCCGAGCGAGCAGGCGAACCCGTCGATGCCGTGCCACAACTCCGAGCGAGCGTCGCGGTCGGGGACGACGAGTCGGTTATCCTCGACCCCGATTTCGGCGGACTCGTAGGTGTACGTCGGCCCGGTGAGCCCGAGCGCCGGCCCCCAAAGCGGCGTGAATATCAGGAGGACCGCGAGACCGAGACGGAGGTGTTCGGTGGAGGGCTGTCGCATGGCGCTCCCTTCCGAGCCGTCGAAGAAAGTCGTTCTGCTGTCAGGTTCGACGGGCGGCTGTTATCGGTTCCCGTGTCGCAGTCGTCTCGGGTATCGTCGTCGCTCCCAGCGTCGGGTCGGCGGAGCGAGTCGGTGAAATCCGACGGGAGACGCGGCGTGTCGCGGACGCGTCGGCAGACACACACCTTCGCGCGCGAGGGCGCTCACCCGCCCGCCCGTATCCGCGCGCGTCGAGGCCGCTACGCTTCGAATTTGGCACGAAAGGTTTAGGATAACCCCCGACATATCGCCGCTCAATGAGCAGGGGTCCGGAACTCATCATCACGGAGAAGGACAACGCCGCGAGGCGCATCGCCGACATCCTGAGCGGCGAGACCGCCTCCGCGGAGCGAATGAACGGCGTGAACGTCTACAAGTGGGGCGGCAAGCGCTGTATCGGCTTGTCGGGCCACGTCGTCGGCGTGGACTTCCCGCCGGAGTACAACGACTGGCGCGACGTGGAGCCGGTCGAACTCATCGGCGCGCCCGTCGAGAAACACCCCACGCAGGAGAACATCGTCGCCGCGCTCCGCCGCCTCGCCCGCCGCGCGGGCAACGTCACCATCGCGACCGACTACGACCGCGAGGGCGAACTCATCGGCAAGGAGGCGTACGAACTCGTCCGCGACGTCAACGAGGACGTGCCCGTCGACCGCGTTCGGTTCTCCTCGATTACGAACCGCGAGGTGACGGAGGCGTTCGAGAACCCCGACGACCTCGACTTCGACCTCGCCGCCGCGGGCGAGGCCCGACAGATTATCGACCTCGTGTGGGGCGCGGCGCTCACGCGGTTCCTCTCGCTTTCGGCCCGCCAGCTCGGCAACGACTTCATCTCGGTCGGCCGCGTGCAGGGGCCGACGCTGAAACTCATCGTCGACCGCGAGCGCGAGATCGATGCGTTCGACCCCGAGGACTACTGGGAGCTGTTCTCGAAGCTGACGAAGGACGCCGACGGCGACGCCGAATCCTTCGAGGCGCAGTACTTCTATCTCGACGACGACGGCACGGAAGCCGAGCGCATCTGGGACGAGGAGTCCGCCGAGGAGGCCTATCAGACGCTCCTCGGCGTCGAGACCGCCGAGGTCTCGTCGGTCAACCGCCGCACGCGGACCGACACGCCGCCCGCGCCGTTCAACACCACGCAGTTCATCCGGGCCGCCGGCTCTATCGGCTACTCCGCCCAGCGGGCGATGAGCATCGCCGAGGACCTCTACACGGCCGGTTACATCACCTACCCGCGGACCGACAACACGGTGTACCCCGACGACCTCGACCCGCGCGAACTGCTCGGCGCGTTCGAGGGCGACCGCCGGTTCAAGGAGGACGCCGAATCCCTCCTCGAACAGGAGGAAATCGAGCCGACCGAGGGCGACAACGAGACGACCGACCACCCGCCGATTCACCCGACCGGCGAACTCCCCTCGGCGTCCGACCTCTCGGACGACGAGTGGGACGTGTACGAACTCGTCGTCCGGCGCTTCTTCGCCACCGTCGCCGAGGACGCCGTCTGGGAGCACCTCCGCGTCGTCGCCGGGGTCGAGGGGCTCTCGCTGAAGGCCAACGGCAAGCGCCTGCTCGAAGCCGGCTACCACGACGTGTACCCGTACTTCAACTCCAGCGAGTCGTTCGTGCCGGACGTCGAGGAAGGCGAGTCGCTCGTGCTGTCCGACACGCACCTCGACGCCAAGCAGACCCAGCCCCCGCGGCGCTACGGCCAGTCGCGGCTCATCGAGACGATGGAACAGATGGGCATCGGGACGAAGGCGACCCGCCACGACGTGATTCAGAAGCTCTACGACCGCGGCTACATCGAGAGCGACCCGCCGCGGCCGACCCGCCTCGCGCGGGCCGTCGTGGAGGCCTCCGAGGACTTCGCGAAGCTCATCGTCAGCGAGGAGATGACCTCGCAACTCGAATCCGATATGCTGGCTATCGCCCGCGGCGAGGCCACCCTCGAAGACGTGACCGAGGAGTCCAAAGAGATGCTCGGAGAGGTGTTCGAGGGGCTGATGGAGTCCCGCGAGGAACTCGGCAAGCAGCTCCAAGACTCGCTAAAGGCCGACAAGACGGTCGGCACCTGCCCGGACTGCGGCGGCGACCTCGTCGTCAGAAAGAGCCGTCGCGGCTCGTACTTCATCGGCTGTGACTCCTACCCCGACTGCACCTACACGCTCCCGCTTCCCTCCACGGGCAAGCCGCTCATCATGGAGGAGTCCTGCGAGGACCACGACCTCCACCACATCAAGATGCTCGCCGGGCGCAAGACGTTCGTCCACGGCTGTCCGCTCTGTAAGGCCGAGGAGGCCGACGAGGAAGACGACCTCGTCATCGGGACGTGTCCCGAGTGCGGCGAAGAACACGACGGCGAACTCGCCATCAAGCGCCTCCGCTCCGGCTCCCGACTCGTCGGCTGTACCCGCTACCCCGACTGCGACTACTCGCTGCCGTTACCCCGCCGCGGCGACATCGAGGTCACCGACGAGTCCTGCGAGGAACACGACCTGCCCGAACTCCGGATTACGTACGAGGGCGACCGCGAGCCGTGGGAACTCGGCTGTCCCATCTGCAACTACCGCGAGTACCAAGCCCAGCAGAACGGCGAGGGCGGCTCCGAGTTAGAGAGCATCAATGGTATCGGTGCGAAGACCGCCGAGAAACTGAAAGACGCCGGCATCGAGGACGTGAAGACGCTGAAGGCGTCCGAACCCGACGACATCGCGGCGAAAGTCGAGGGCGTGGGTGCGGATACGGTTCGGAAGTGGCAGACTGCGGCGGACTAAGTATCGTTCCAAACGTATCGTTTTCCCCGGCCGTTTTCGACAGAGACTTCGGGGAGTCGGGCGAGCCAAACGCCGACCGAACTGCCCCGGCGTTTCGCGCTACTCCGCGATAGCTCCGACTCGGACGCGATGAAGTCGACGAGCACGCCGTGTTCGAATGACCTCTCCTTCGAGAGCGAGTTTACAAGCCGTTCGATTATCTCGGCGTTTCGAATCCCATCGAGAAGGAGGGTTTCGGCCTCGTCGTCGAGGCCCGCCGCTCGATAGGCGACGTACCGAGCGCCGCTTCGGGTGAGCGACCAGCGGCGCTGTCTGTGGGATTCCTCGTCGGGCCACTCTTGGTGAACGAACCCGAGAATCCAGCCCGCAATCGCGTACAGGTCCGCGTGGCGGGCCGAAACACTCCCCGACTCAACGATGTCGTCTTTCGCGCCACGAGTGTCGCCGATAGCCGAGAGAACAGCGTCGAGGGTTTCGAACGAGTTGGCGAGTGGGACTCGCTTAGATGGTATCACGCCCGCCTCACCGGGCTCTCCGAACAGGCTCCAGAACTCTTCGTCGGGTTCGAACCGAGTACTCTGCCGGCGAACGCCGACGCGAAGATCGACCATCGAGTCGAACAGTTCGGGACCGTTCACCAAGTGAATCCCAGCTCGTTCGGCGCTTTCGACGGCCGGGGTGGTGAACGAACTCGTCGTGATTACCGTCCCGGTGTCGCATCCCGTGTCGGCCAGCGCCCCCTGAAATCGCTGTATTTCGGGCGAACCGACCGTGTTGCTTGAGCCGTACTGCTTCGCCTGAACGCCGAGCGAAACGTCCAGAAGCGGATTACTGACGCGACCATCGATGTCGATGCCGCCGTCCTGTCGAAACGCCGTCACCGAGAACCGCGCCGAGGGGAGTGACTCGGAGAGTACCGACTCGCAGAGTAATTCGAACTCCTCCGGGGACAGCGTCATCGCTCGACTTTCTACATACTCGGTCGCGGCGGCAGCGTCCATCGTACACCGGATTTGGTGACAAGTGGGTTAAAATTCACTCCCGGCTATGCGTGTGACCCGTTCCATCCGCACGCTTTTTACGCCCCCTCAAGCATAGAGCGACCAATGAGCTATCCGTGGGAAGACTGGGACCATATCACCAAAATCGACCCTGACAAGGACCTCGTCGACGGCGAGACGTTCGAAGACGTGTGTGAGACGGGCACCGACGCCCTCGAAATCGGCGGCACGCTCGACATCACAGAGGAGAAGATGGAGCGCGTCATCGAGGCCACCTCGAAGTACGACGTGCCCATCTACCAGGAGCCGTCGAACCCCGGCGTCGTCATCGACGACGACGCGCTGGACGGCTACCTCATCCCGACGGTGTTCAACGCGAGCGACTCGTTTTGGATCACCGGCGCGCACAAGGAGTGGGTCCGAATCGAAGACGGCCTCGACTGGGACCGCACCCACACCGAGGCGTACATCGTGTTGAACCCCGAGTCGTCGGTCGCCGAGTACACCGACGCCGACACCGACCAGTCCGCCGAGGACGTGGCATCGTTCGCCCGCGTCGCCGAGAAGATGTTCGGCCAGAAAATCATCTACGTCGAGTACTCCGGCACCTACGGCGACCCCGAGAAGGTCGGCGCGGCGCACGACGCGCTCGACGACGCGACGCTGTTCTACGGCGGCGGCATCCACGACTACGAGTCGGCCTACGAGATGGGCCAGCACGCGGACGCGGTCGTCGTCGGCAACCTCCTGCACGACGAGGGCGTCGACGCGGTGCGCGAGACGGTCGAGGGCGCGAAGGACGCGACGGCCGAACTCGTCGCAGAGTAATCCCACGGGCGCGGTTTCTGTTTCTACGCCGACGGTACCGACTCCGCTGACTCCACCGACTCCGCGTTCACGCCGTCGGCGTGCGACTCGCGGGTCGCGTCGGCACCGGGCGACGACACAGCCGGTGCGCCGCGACCGAGGAGCGTCGCTGACACGACCAAAAGGAGGAACGACGCGGTCGCGGCGAGAAGGGTTCCGGCGACCGGAACCGCGGCGCAGAGAGCGACGAACAGACGGGCGACGAAGACGACGAGCGCGACGGCCGAAGCGACGCGGACGAACGAGCGGTCGGACGCGAGGTCGCGCGTGGCCGGAATCGCCGCGGCGAGCGACGCTTCGCGGGCGAGAGCGACGGTCGCCACCAGCGAGAGATACGACCCCAAAAGCGAGGCGAGGCCGGCCGCGACGAGGCCGGCGGTGTCGAGCGCGGTGACGCCGAGAGACCCGAGCATCACGGGGTTGGTCGCGTACGAGAGCATCGCAATCGACGGCCTGGAACCCGGAAGGGCGACGGTCGCGAGGCCGACTGCGGGGAGTTGGAGCGCGACGAGCGCGGCCGAGAGACGAGCGCCGTCGACGGCCATACCGGTGAGATCGTCGAACGAGGGGAGCGCGGCCGCCTCGCGGTCGCCGGCGCGAACGAGGCGGACGACGTAGCCCGCAAGCAAGATGCCCGCAAGCGGCGTGGCGACCGACGCGAGCGTCGAGAGGACGCCGACAAGGGTCGTATCGACCGAGGTGTCTTCGGCGAGCGGGAGTGCGAACGCGGCTTCGAGGTCTGAAACGTCCATGTCCGAGGCGAGGTGGTCGCGGGTTCGCATATAAACCTCAGCACCGGAGCCGTCGCGGGCGAAGGGGGAACCGGGTCACTCCTCCGTCGTCGGTTCGTCGTCCCAGTAGCCGACTTCGGCGTCTCGCGGGTAGTAGCCGTGGAGCGTCCGGGCATTTTTGTCGCCGCCCGGCGGCGCGCCGCAGAACACGCCGACTTTGTCGGAGTCGGGATAGACGGTCACGTCGGGGTGGTTCATCGTCGAGAGCGCGAGATACCGGAGCGGTTCGTCGCCGTCGTTCTCGATTTGCCTGGCGTAGTCGGCCCCCGCGGGGAGCGCGACGTAGGTGTCCGGTTCGAGGTCGAGGTCGGCCGCACCCTCGCGGGTCCGGAGCGTGCCCGCCCCCGAAAGGACGTACAGCGCCTCCTCGTTGCCCTCGTGGTAGTGCGTCGGCCACGGGCGTTTCCCCGGCGGGACCTCGTAGAGCGAACAGCCGAGGTCGCGGCCGCCGGCGCGGTCCGCGAGTCGCTTCCGGCGGAACGCGAAGCGGTCCCCGCGCCCGCGTTCGGTCCAGTCGAGGTCGGCGGCGCGGGCGGCGGTCGGTGCCGGGTCGGGCGTCGATTCTGCGTCGGGTGGGTCGGGAGCCATACCGGAGCGACGTACGCCTCGGACTAAGTACCGCGGTGCCGACTACCACGCGAACTCGTGGCTCGATTTCGCCCCGACGCGCGTGAGACTGGACGGACGAACGCGTCCGAGCGAGGCGAAGACACGATGTTTAAGACGAACGGTCGGGAACCACGTCGTATGCGAAACCGAACGTACACGGCCGACGCCGAGCCCGGTGACACGGTCACCGTCGCCGGCTGGGTCCACGAAATCCGTGACCTCGGCGGCATCGCGTTTCTGATTCTCCGGGACACCTCCGGCAAGATTCAGGTCAAGTTCGAGAAAGACGAGATGGACGACGACCTCGTCGAGACGGGGCTCGGCGTCCACCGCGAGAGCGTCATCTCCGTGACCGGCGAGGTCGCAGAAGAGCCGCGCGCGCCGACGGGCGTCGAAGTCACGCCCGAGAGCCTCGACGTCATCGCCGAGGCCGAGGCGCAGCTCCCGCTCGACCCCTCCGGCAAGGTCGACGCCGAGCTCTCGACGCGCCTCGACAACCGCACGCTCGACCTCCGCAAGGACGAGGTCAAGGCCATCTTCGAGATTCGCGCCGAGGTCCAGCGCGCCGTCCGCGACAAGTTCCGCGACCTCCGCGCGACCGAAATCAACACGCCGAAAATCGTCGCCACGGGGACCGAGGGCGGCACCGAGCTGTTCCCCATTACCTACTTCGGCCAGGAAGCGTTCATGAACCAGTCGCCGCAGCTGTTCAAGCAGCTGATGGTCGGCTCCGGACTCGAACGCGTCTTCGAGGTCGGCCCCATCTTCCGCGCCGAAGAGCACAACACGCCCCGCCACCTCAACGAGGCGACTTCCATCGACTTCGAGTCGGCGTTCATCGACCACACGGAAGCGATGGACGTCTGTGAGGCCGTCGTCACGGCCGCCTACGAGGCCGTCGAGGAGAACTGTCAGGACGAACTCGAAGCGCTCGGTCTCGAAGACGAGTTCGAAGCGCCGTCCGGCGAGTTCCCGCGGCTCACCTACGAGGAGGCCATCCAGCGCATCAACGCCACGGGCGAGCTCGACGAGCAGCTCGTCTGGGGCGACGACCTGCCCACCGAGGGCGAGAAGGCGCTCGGCGAGGACGTCGGCGAGCACTACTTCATCACCGACTGGCCCAGCGAAATCAAGCCGTTCTACATCAAGGACCACGACGACGACGAGACGCTCTCGACGGGCTTCGACATGATGCACCCGAACATGGAGCTCGTCTCGGGCGGCCAGCGTGAACACCGCTTCGACCACCTCGTCGCCGGCTTCGAACAGCAGGGTCTCGACCCCGACGCGTTCGAGTACTACACGAAGATGTTCAAGTACGGGATGCCCCCGCACGCCGGCTTCGGGCTCGGCGGCGAGCGGCTCATCATGACGATGCTCGGGCTGGAGAACATCCGAGAAGCGGTTCTGTTCCCGCGCGACCGCCAGCGTCTCTCTCCGTAGAGACGCTCCGAGCGAGTTCCCGCGCGACCGCCAGCGTCTGTCGCGCCCGCGACGATGCGACTACCGACGCGGTCTCTTTTTGCGAAACGGGTAGCCACGGACGCCCCAGACCGCTGTGCACGAACGTCGTTGCGGGCGAGACACCCGAGACGAACGCGAACGCGACGAAACGCAACACCGTTAACCGACCCCCGTCGTAGAACCACCGATGAGCGACGACGCGACGGCGTTCGTGCCCGGGCACGTCACGGGCTTTTTCAGCGCGCACCCCGCCGACGATCCGGCGGTCGCCGGCTCTCGCGGGGCGGGACTGACACTTTCGCACGGCGTCACCGTGACGGTCGAACCGGCGCGGGAGACGACCGTCGGCCTCGACGGCGAGGCGGTCGAGATGCCGCCCGTCGCGGACGTGCTTCGGTCGCTCGGCGTGACGGCCGCCGTCGACGCCGAAAGCGACCTCCCGCTCGGCGCGGGGTTCGGCGTCTCGGGGGCGATGGCGCTCGGGACGGCGCTCGCGGCGAACGCGGTGTTCGCCTGCGGCCGGTCGGAAAACGAACTCGTCACGCTCGCGCACGCGGCCGAGGTCCGCGCGGGGACCGGCCTCGGTGACGTGGTCGCGCAGGCCCGCGGCGGGATGCCGATTCGGGTCGAACCCGGCGCGCCGGCCCACGGCCGGATTGACGGCATCCCCGCGCGCCCCGAAATCGAGTACGTCGCGTTCGGCGGTCTCTCGACGGCCGACGTGCTGTCCGGGGACACGACCGCACTCACGGCGGCCGGGGAGACGGCCCTCGAAGCGCTCCGCGCCGAGCCGACGCTCGACCGCTTCGTCGCCGAGGCGCGACGGTTCGCCCGCGACGCCGGCCTGTTGACCGACCGGGTCGAGGCCGCCATCGACGACGTGTGCGCGGCCGGCGGCGACGGCGCGATGGCGATGCTCGGCGAGACGGTGTTCGCGGTCGGGACGGGACTGTCTGACGCCGGTTACGACGCCGAGCGCTGTCGCGTCCACCCCGCCGGCGCGACACTGCTGAGCGACTGACGGCCGCGAAGCCCCCGGAGACCGACCGGGGCGTTTCAGGCTCCGGTTCCCGGCCGTCCCGATGAGAAAACGTGTTACTGCCGCGGCGACGACCCACCACCAATGAGCGACATCGAGATTCCCGAGAGCCACCCGAGATACCAGTCGCTTCTCACCCGCCACCGCATCGAGGAGGGCGTCGAGAAGGGTATCACGAGCCGGCAGGGACTCATCGCGCAGGGGCGCGGCGAGGCGTTCGACTACCTCCTCGGTGAGCGGACGGTTCCGAGCGCGGACGAGGCGGCGCGGGCGGCCGCGGCACACCTTCTGCTCGCGGACCAGCCGGTCATCTCCGTCAACGGGAACGTCGCGGCGCTCTGCCCCGGCGAAGTCGTCGACCTCGCCGCCGCCGTCGACGCCGACATCGAGGTGAACCTGTTCAACCGCACCGACGAGCGCATGCGGGCCATCGTGGCCCACCTGCGCGACCACGGCGCGGACGAGGTGAAGGGGCTCACCGCCGACGGGCGGATTCCCGGCATCGACCACGAGCGCGCGAAAGTCGACGCCGACGGCATCGGGAGCGCGGACGTGGTCGTCGTCCCGCTGGAGGACGGCGACCGGGCCGAGGCGCTCGGCGCGATGGACAAAGTCGAAATCGTCGTCGACCTCAACCCGATGTCGCGGTCGGCGCAGGCCGCCACGGTCCCCATCGTGGACAACATCGTTCGCGCGGTTCCGAACATCGCGGCGCACGCCCGCGACCTACGGGACACCGGCGCGACGCGCGAGGAACTGGAAGCTATCGTCGCCGCGTTCGACGCCGACGCCGCCCTCGAAGCGGCCGAGCGGGCGATTCGAAGCGGAAGCGACGAGTGAAGACTGGGAGCAAGGTTATTTCTGAGCGATACGAAATATGTCGATATGGACCGTCAGCGAGCCCTCGCAGTCGTGATGGCGGTCGTCGGTTTCGGAGCCGTCGTCGCTGGCATCCATCAGGAACTGCTCCACGTCGCACCCGGATACGACGGGACGATAACGACGGGATGGGGCGGCCGACTCAACCACGAGGAGTACCTGCTGGCGCGGCTCGGGGGCGTCGGCGTCGTCGGGACGCTGGCCGCATTCCGGTGGAAGTACGCCGCGGTCCTTCCTGTCGCGGTCGGCGGGGTCGAAGTCGGCTATTCGCTCGTGGCCGTGTCTCGCTACGTCCGGGAGCCGGGACTCTACACCACGGTCCAGACGTTCGACGGGACGACGCGACTCGTCCTCGGCGCGGAGCCGTTCTTGCTCGTCGCCGGCGGCCTCCTGCTTTTCGGTGCCGGCTTCGTCGCGTGGCGAACTCACGGCGAACGCGCCGCGGCCGTACGAGAGTTCACCGACGCGGGACGCGAACAGCATCTCGCGGGATTCCGCGATGAGTGAGAATCAGCGACCCCGTCCACAGAAAACATTTCCACGTTGACAGGCATAGTGACCAGTATGCCCTCCACCGATTCGAGCGCGCCCGACGAAGGCGAGGCGACGAACGCTTCGACCGACGACACGGCGGACGACGACCACGAAGGAGAAAAGACGATTCTGGACCGCCTCGTCGACGTGCTGTGGATTCTCCCGTGGTGAGGTGAGCCGCTATCCGAACCCGCTCACCAGCACTGCGAGCCACTGCGCCGAGTCGCGTCGCCGCCGCACCTCGACCGTATCGACCCACTTGACCCACTGGAAGCCGCGGCGGTTCGGCGCGACCAGTCGGAGCGGCGCGCCGTGACCGTGCGAGAGCGGGTCGCCGCCGACGTGCGTCGCAAGCAGCATCTCGCGGGCCTCCGCGATGGGAAACGACCACCGAAAGCCCGTCACCGACCGGACCGTCACCCACCGCGCCGACGAGTGAACACCGGCGGCATCGAGCGCGCCGCCGAGTCTGACGCCGGTCCAGTGTTGCTCGGTGTACCACCCGCTCGTGCAGTCCAAGAGGACCGACCGCGTCTCGTCGGGCGCGAGATCCGCTCGGTCGAGTTCGAGCGAGCGGTCGACCAGCCCCGCGACCGAAAGCGACCACGAGTCGGGGTCGACGGGGTCGGGGTCGTCGGCGACCCAACTCGTCACCGGGAAGGCGTCGTTGCCCTCGCCGGGTGGGAGCGGCCGCGACCCGGTGAACCGACGGCCCACACCCCGGAGCGCCCCGACCGTCTCGGTCGCCCGGTAGGTCGCCGCGCCGAAAACGAGTATCGCGCCGTACTGGAGTGCCCGGCGACGCTCCGCGAAGTCGACCCGGCGGGGCGGCCGGAAGCGCGCCCGGAGGTGGAAAAACAGCACCGGGAGGACGAGCAGGCCGAAACCGATGTGGACGTTGAGCAGCGTCCAGAAGGCGATTCGGACCTCGACGCCGAGCACCCACGCGACGCCGGTACCGAGGGCCGCGAGCGCGACGACCGCGAGGAGGACCGAGAGCGTGGTGTGGCGGTCGCGGAGCCGCGAGTCGATGACGCGGTTGCGGACCCGATAGAGTTTGAAGCCGACGAGAACGACCAGCGAGAGGCCGGCGACGCCGTGGGCGACGAACAGGAGGCCGTTGGCCGGGTGGCCGGCCCCGAGGCTCAGCACGCCCGAGAGCGTCTCGAAGACGACGAGCGCGAAGATGGACCAGTCGACCGCTCGGGGTGGCGGTTCGACCCGCCGGAGCGCGCGGGCCAGGCGAGTCGCGCGGCTTGCCATGAGAAGTGATAGCGTTTCGAGCGGGAATAGCGTGTCGCGGGAGACGACGGGAGCGGAGGCGGAACGGAAAACGAGACGAGACGAGGAGCGGGAAGCTCAGTCGTCGGCCGTCAGCGCCGCCGGGAGGTCGGCCGGGAGGCGGTCGCGGTCGTGTGCCGCGTCGAAGTCGAGGTCGGGGCCGACGCCGTAGATGCGCTTGGGGTTGATGTCGCCGTGGCTGACGAAGTAGTGCCGGACGATGTGATCCATGTTGACCGTCTTTTCGACCCCCGGAAGCTGGTAGAGCTCCTTCGTGTAGTTCCAGAGGTTGTCGTACTCGTGGACGGCCTTCTTGTTGCACTTGAAGTGCGTGTGGTAGACGTGGTCGAAGCGAATCAGCGTCGCGAACATCGCGATGTCGGCCTCGGTGAGCACGTCGCCCGCGAGGAACCGCTGGTCGTCGAGCACCTCGTCCCAGTGGTCGAGCGCGTCGAACAGCTCCTCGACGGCCTCCTCGTAGGCCTCTTGGGTCGTCGCGAACCCGGCGCGGTAGACGCCGTTGTTGACCGGCTCGTAAATCTCGTCGATGAGGCGGTCGACCTCTTCTTCGTAGCCGTCGGGGTTGAGGTCCACGTCACGCTCGGCGAGGGGGTCGAACGCCTCGTCGAGCATCCGCATAATCTCGCGGGACTCGTTGTTGACGATGGTCTCGCGCTGTTTGTCCCACAGCACGGGGACGGTGACGCGCCCGGTGAACTCGTCGTCGGCGCGGAGGTAGATGTCGCGGAGGAACTCCTCGCCGTACAGCGGGTCCGGGAGGTCCTCGGAGAACTCCCAGCCGTCGTCGATGCGGACGGGTTCGACGAGCGACAGCGAAATCGCGTCTTCGAGGCCCTTCAGCGCGCGCGTCATCGCGGTACGGTGGGCCCACGGACACGCGCGACAGATGTAGAGGTGGTATCGACCCGACTCGACCGGGAACCGCTCGTCCTCGCCGACCCAGTTGCGGAAGTCGGTCGTCTGGCGCTCGAACTCGCCGTCTTCGTTGTTGGCGACGAACTTGTCGGTCCGCCACTCGCCTTCGTAGAGCATGTTCATGCGACCACGACCTGGAGTGCTTGCATAGCCGTCCGTTGGGACGTGACCACCAAAAGTTGGGAGGCGACATCGGTGTAACCGGCCGGCGAACTGGGCCGCCATCGCGCGGTCCGAGGCCGTGTGAGAAATCTATCACAAACGAGACACGGCAGCGTTACTCGATTACACAGTCACAGCCGCGAGACAGACTCGATAACTGCCACGTTGAGAAAAAGTCATTATAGATTATGTCAATTGTTGGAGTGTCGCATGGTGGTACTAGACATCGAGACGGAGGATGGACAGCGCGAGGCGCTTCGCCGGATGCTCACGATTCGGGCGTTCGACACGAAGGCGGCCGACCTATTCAGCGACGGCGAGCTCCCCGGGTTCGTCCACCTCTACGTCGGTGAGGAAGCGGTCGGGGTCGGCGCGTGTTCGGCCCTCGAATCGGACGACTACATCACGAGCACCCACAGGGGACACGGCCACTGTATCTCGAAGGGACTCGACCCGGACCTGATGATGGCCGAACTGTTCGGGAAGGCAAACGGCTACTGCAACGGCAAAGGCGGGTCGATGCACATCGCGGACGTCGACGCGGGGATGCTCGGGGCGAACGGCATCGTCGGCGCGGGGCCGCCGCTGGCGACGGGTGCCGCGCTCACGTCGCACCTGAAAGGCGAAGACACCGTCTCGCTGGCGTTCTTCGGCGACGGCGCGGTCGCACAGGGACAGGTCCACGAGGCCATCAACCTCGCGGCGACGTGGGACCTCCCGGCGGTGTTCCTCGTCGAGAACAACCAGTACGGCGAGGCGACGCCCGTCGAGAAACAGCACAACGTCCAGAACCTCAGCGAGACCGCGGAGGCGTACAACATCCCCGGCTTCACCGTCGACGGGATGGACATCACCGCGGTCTACGAGGCCGTCAAGGAGGCGCGCAAGCGGGCCGCCGACGGCGAGGGACCGACGTTCATCGAGGCGGAGACGTACCGATACCACGGCCACTTCGAGGGCGACCAACAGCCGTATCGGACCGAAGAGGACGTGGCGATTTGGAAGGACCGCGACGCCATCGAGTCGTTCAAGCGACGGCTCGTGGACGCGGGAACGATAACCGAAGCCGAGTTCGACGAGATGAAAGCCGAAATCGACCAGCAGATCGAAGACGCCGTCGGGAAGGCGAAAGACTGTCTCTTATACACATC
>NZ_AOLF01000037.1:0-93702 GCF_000336975.1 Haloferax sp. ATCC BAA-644 | reverse complement strand
GCGGACCGATGAGCACCGAGACGAAAAGCGGAACCGGCCCGGACCAGACGAAGGAGATGACCATCCGGGAGGCGATTCGGCTCGCCCTCCGCGAGGAGCTCGAACGCGACGATGACGTGTTCGTCATGGGCGAGGACGTCGGCGCGTTCGGCGGCGTCTACGAGGTCACGGGTGACCTCGTCGAGCAGTTCGGCGAGGAGCGCGTCCGCGACACGCCCATCAGCGAGGCCGGCTTCATGGGCGCGGCGGTCGGCGCGGCGGCGACCGGGACGCGGCCGGTCGTCGAAATCATGTTCTCGGACTTCATGGGCGTCTGCTCCGAGCAGATAATCAACCAGATGGCGAAGAACCGCTACATGTTCGGCGGCAAGACGGAGATGCCCGTCACCGTCCGAACGACAGAAGGCGGCGGGAGCGGCGCGGCCAGCCAGCACTCCGGGACGATTCACACGTGGTTCGCCCACTTCCCCGGCGTGATGGCCGTCGCGCCCGCGACGCCGGCGTCCGCAAAGGGCCTCCTGAAGTCGGCCATCCGGTCGGACGACCCGGTCATCGTCTTCGAGAACAAGCAGATATACGAACAGAAGGGCGAGGTTCCGCTCGACGAGGATTTCACTATCCCAATCGGCACCGCGAGCGTCGAGCGCGAGGGCGAGGACGTGACCGTCGTCGCCACCCAGCGCATGGTCGGTGAGTCGGTCGAACTCGCCGAGGAACTCGCGGGACGGACGAGCGTCGAGGTCATCGACCTCCGGTCGCTCTACCCGATGGACACCGAGACGCTGGTCGAGAGCGTGAAAAAGACCGGCCGCCTCGTCATCGCCGACGAGAGCCCGCTGTCGTACGGGACCCACGCCGAGGTGGCGACGCGCGTCATGGAGAACGCGTTTTACAGCCTCGACGCGCCCATCCAGCGGGTCGGCGTCGCAGACGTTCACATCCCCTTCAGCCCCGCGCTCGAAGAAGAGGTGCTCCCCCACGGCTCCGACGTGGAAGCCGCAATCAACCGCATCGTGTAAGTGACGACCGCTATCGGGCTCGTCGTCAACCCCGCCGCCGGCCGCGACATCCGCCGACTCACCGGCGGCGCGAGCGTCAGTAACAACTACGCGAAACGCCGCACCGCGGGCTGCGTCCTCGCGGGGCTGACGCTCGTCGACGACGCGGAGGTGCTCGTCATGCCCGACAACACGGGGCTCGCCGGCCGTATCGTCGACGACGCGCCCGACGGAGTCGGAACCGAGTTCGTGGACATGACGGTCACCGCGTCGGGTCAAGACAGCCGAACGGCCGCGGCCCACTTCGCGGAGCACGCCGACGCCGTCGTCGTCCTCGGCGGCGACGGCACGACGCGGGACGTGGCCCAGACCGTCGACGACGTGCCGGTCGTGAGCATCTCGACGGGGACGAACAACGTCGTCCCGACGCCCGTCGACGGCACCGTCGCGGGCGCGGCCGCCGCGCTCGTCGGAAGCGGCGCAGTCCCCGCCGCGGAGGCGACCACGCGCCACGGAACCATCGAGGTCGACGTGGTCCGGTCCGAGGAGACGATGGTCATCCGTGGCCTCGCCACCGTCGGCGTCCTCGACCGCCCCTTCGTGGGCACGCGGGCGATTCTCGACCCGAGCGACATCGTCGGCGGCGTCGTCTCGCGCTCGTCGCCCGCGGAAATCGGCCTGTCGGGTATCGCCGGCGGTCTCGTCACGCACCGACCGGACGACCCCGGCGGCGTCGGCTTCCGACTGGCCCGTGAGGGGGATGACGGGGGTGACGGGACAGACGCGGCGGGGGCGGCGGACGCGACGACCGGGCCGGCAACGACGGTCAGAGCAATTACCGTCCCCGGACGCCTCTCGGCGGTCGACGTGGCCGAACACCGCGTCCTCGACGACGGCGAGGACTACGCGTTCGAGGTGGACCGCGGGGTGATAAGCGTCGACGGCGAGCGCGAACACGAGGTGCGAAACGGAACCGTCCGCCTCCGTCCGGTAAGCGACGGCCCGCGACTGGTCGACGTCGAGGCGGTCCTCGAACGGGCGGCCGACGACGGGCGCTTCAGGCTCGGGTGAGCCGGCGGGGACGGGCCGGTCGACCCCCCCGACCAGTTCGACCTCTTTTTTCACCGCCCGCCGGCGGCGATGACGAGCGGCCACGGGTTCTCGACGTGTTCGACGAGCGTGCCGAGCATGCGGGCGGCGTCCGCCCCGTCGACGATGCGGTGGTCGAACGACAGCGAAAACGAGATGACCCGCCGGACGGCCACGTCGCCGTCGTCGGTCGGCACGGCCTCCCGGCGAATCGTGTTGACGCCGAGGATGGCGACCTGCGGCGGGTTGATTATCGGGTCGAACGACTCGACGCCGAGGACGCCGAGGTTCGAGACGGTGAACGTCCCCCCCGAGAGGTCGTCCATCGTGAAGTCGCCCGACAGCGCCCGCTGAGTGGTCTCGGCGCGGGTCTCGGCGAGTTCGGAAAGCGACAGCGAGGCCACGTCGCGGACGACCGGTGCGATGAGCCCCTCGTCGACGTCGACCGCGATGCAGACGTTGTGTTCCCCGTGGAGCCGGTGGACGCCGTCTTCGAACGTCGCGTTGAACTCGGGGTGTTCGTCGAGCGACGCCGAGAGCGCGAGGAGCAGGACATCCGTTATCGACACGTCCGCGCCGAGAGCGTCGTCGGCGGCGTTCGCCGCGGCCAACAGTTCCTCCGCGTCGGCGCGGCGGTCGACCGTGACGTGGACCGCCTCGCGGTAGCTCTCTCCGAGGCGGTCAGCGATGGTGCGGCGCATCCCGGATAGCGGCCGCTCCGTTTCGGCCGGTTCGCGCGCGGCAGTCGTGTCAGTCGCAGCGGTCGTGGCGGCTCCGGCGGCCGCCGAGTCGGTCGCCGCCGCAGTCGCGCCGCCCGCCGCCCGCACGTCGGACTCGGTGATGCGGCCGTTCTGTCCCGTCCCCTCGACGGCCTCGATGTCGACGCCGAGTTCGCGGGCGAGGCGGCGGGCGCTCGGCGGGGCGAACACGCGCTTTTCGGCCGCGTCGGCGGTCGCCCCCGCGTCGCCCCCGGCGGATTCCGCGGACTCCGCCGCGGCTTCCACGTCGCTCTCGGTGATTGCGCCCTGTGGCCCGGAGCCATCGACGGTCGTGAGGTCGACCCCGAGGTCGTCCGCGAGTCGCTTCGCACGCGGCGACGCGCGGACCTCGCCGTTCCCGGACGGGCCGTCCGACCCGCTCGGCCGTTGCTTCGTGACCGACGAGGCGTCCCCGGTCGCCGCCGCCGTGTCGGTCGCCTCGGCCGCACCCGAGTCCGCCGCCGCGTCGTCGGCCGCGGCGGGGTCACTCTCGCCCTCACCGACGCCCGCGTCCGCCTCCAACCCGGAGATGTCTTCGTCCGCGCCGGCGACGATTGCCAGCGCACCGCCGGGCGCTGTCGACTCGCCTTCCGCGAGAACGACGCGCCGCAGAACGCCGTCTTCCTTGGCGTCGATTTCCGCGGTCGTCTTCTCCGACTCGATTTCAGCGATTGGCTCGCCCTCGGTGACCTCGTCGCCCTCCGAGACGAGCCACGCCGAAAGCTCGCCGGACTTCATCTCCAACCCCAGTTTGGGCATTTTGACTACGTACGCCATGGCAGTAACATACACAATAGAACGTGATATATCTAGGTCGGCCGAGGCGCGACCACCAGATTTTACTACTAGGTGGTATCATTAGGTAGTATGTCGTTCGACGGCTTCACCGACGCGACGGAAGCACAGGTCACGCGCGCGATTTCGGACTCGTGGATGGAGGAGTTCCGCGAGCGCACCGACACCGAAGTCATCGTCGTCGGCGGCGGCCCCTCCGGGCTCGTCGCGGCCAAGGAACTCGCCGAGCGCGGCGTCGAGGTGACCATCGTGGAGAAGAACAACTACCTCGGCGGCGGCTTCTGGCTGGGCGGCTTCCTCATGAACAAGGTGACCGTCCGCGACCCGGCCCAGCGCGTCCTCGACGAGCTCGGCGTCCCCTACGAGGAGAGCGACGAGGCCGAGGGGCTGTACGTCGCTGACGGCCCGCACGCCTGTTCCGCGCTCATCAAGGCCGCCTGCGACGCCGGCGCGAAGATACAGAACATGACGGAGTTCACCGACGTCGTCCTCCGCGAGGAGGACCGCGTCGGCGGCATCGTCATGAACTGGACGCCGGTCCACGCGCTCCCGCGCGAACTCACCTGTGTCGACCCCATCGCGGTCGAGTCCGACCTCGTCCTCGACGCGACGGGCCACGACGCGGTGGTCCTCTCGAAGCTCTCCGAGCGCGGCGTCCTCGACGTGAACGGCATCGAACACGCCGCAGAACACAACACGGGGATGGACAAGACCGCCGACGGCGAGTACGGCGCGCCCGGCCACGACTCGCCCGGCCACGACTCGATGTGGGTCTCCGAGAGCGAAGACAGCATCGTCGACGCGACGGGCGTCGTCCACCCCGGCGTCGTCGCCTCCGGCATGGCCGTCGCCACCGCCCACCACCTGCCGCGCATGGGCCCGACGTTCGGTGCCATGCTGCTGTCCGGCCGACAGGCGGCGCAGTCCTGTCTCGACGAACTCGGCCGCGACGCGCCCGAAGTGAGCATCTCCGGGCCCGCTCCGGCCGACGACTGACCGTCTCCCGACGGTCCGATTGTCGGTTCCCCCGACGCCTCTGACACTTGTTTCGGGTCGCTCCCGACCCGTTTTCGTCCGTGTCGCAGACGACCTAGAAGTGACGACAGCGCGGCGCTTCTGAATCAGCTACTCGACCACGCCCGCACGGACCCGCGCGAAGCCGAGCGCGTGGGTCGTCTCGCGGGTCACCCGACACCGCGATTCGAGCGCTCGATGGGCCGCCACGAGTCGCCGGTTCAGCAGCTTCGTCGGCGACGCGCGCATCGTTCGCGACCCCGGCGGCGCGGTGGCACGGACGAGCGCCCGAAACGCCGGATTGAGCGGTCGCCAGCGCGGCACGGTCGTCTCCGCGAGGTCGACGAGACAGAGCCGGCCGCCGGAGCCGACGAGGTCCGCCCACGACGAGACCGCGGCCGCGGGGTCGTCGAACATCCCCGAGACGAACGTGCCGAGGACGGCGTCCGGCGATGCATCGAGGTCGCCCGCGACCGGCGGCCGGGTCGCGTCGGCGCGGACGAGGTGGACCTGCGGGAACTCGCGGGTTCGCTCGCGGGCCACGTCGAGGACGCCGGGGGAGAAATCGACGCCGACGACGGTCCCCTCGGGACCGACGCGCTCGGCGAGGTACGGGAGGTTCGCGCCCGTTCCGCAGCCCATCTCGACGACCGTCTCGCCCGGGGCGAGCGCGAGCGCGTCGGCGGCTTCGGTTCGGACGCTCCCGACGCCGGGTGCGCGGCGGGCGAGCGCGTCGTACAGCGTCGCCCAGCAGGTGTAGAACGACTGGGCGACAGCGGAGCGAGAACGGGAACGGGAGCGAGCGCGAGAACGAGACCCGGACTGTTCGGCTGTCATGGGACGGAAGCCTCAGAGCAGGACGCGGACCACGTCGGCGACGGCGGGCGCGTCGGGTCCGAGGATGTACGTGATGGGTTCGATGCCGTAGCCGCCGCTCTGGTAGACGACGAACGTCTCCGGGAGGTCGCGGGCGGTGAGGAGTTCGCGGACCGGGTCGGTCGGCGCGTCCGGGTCGAACTCGATGCACTCGTAGCCCGCGGCTTCGAGGTCCTCGATGACGCCCGCGTCGTAGACGATGTTGAGCGCGGCGTTCACGTCGGCACCGGCGGCGCGGGCCGAAAGCAGGACGCCCGCGACGTGGCCGCTGACGCCGAACTCGGGTTCGCCGGGGACGGTCGCCTGCCCCTTCACGTCGAAGATGCGGCCGGGGATGGCGGCCACGTCGTCGACGCTGTCGGCGTCCGGGAGCGACTCCACGAGGTTGGAGCCGACGTTCGGGATGAGCCCCGCGAAGCCGGAGGTGTTCGTGAGCATGCGGAGGCCGCGGCGGACCGACGAGCGGACCTGCTCGACGGTTCGGAGGCGACCCTCGGGGTCGTGGATGCTTCGGAAGCCGTCGTGGGAGGCGAGTTCGGGCATCACCTCCTCGTGGAGGTCCGAAAGCAGGTCGCCCTCCTCCAGTTGGCGGATGAGAACCTCGGCCTCGACGAGCGCCTGCACGGGCGTCATGTCGCCGGTGGCGAGGCCGTCGCCGACGCGGGAGACGAGGTCGACGACGCGAGGGTCGTCTGCGACCCGCTCGTTCGTGGCGACCTCGCCGTGGGCGTACTTCGAGACGGCGCTCTGGCTGATGCCGAGCGCCTCAGCGACCTCCGACTGGGTGAACCCGCGGTCCCGGAGGTCCTCCGCGAGGAGCGCGCGGAACGTCGGGAGGAACGCGTCGACGACGATTTCTTCGATGAACTTCATTCGTCGCCACCGAACTCGGGGTCCGAACTGAGCCGCGACGCCTGCGGCCCGCGCTGGCCTTGATACTTCGAGCCGCGTTCGACCCCGTAGGGGCGGTCCGCGGGCGACTTCATCTCCGTGAACACGAGCTGCGAGATGCGCATGCCGGGGGTGAGCGCGACCGGGGCGGTGCCGAGGTTCGACAGTTCGAGCGTGATTTGGCCCTCGTAGCCGGGGTCGACGATACCCGCGGTGGCGTGGATGACGACCGCGAGTCGGCCGAGCGACGACCGGCCCTCGACGGTCGCAAGGAGGTCGGCGGGAATCTCCACGCGCTCTTTGGTCGTGCCGAGGACGAAGTCGCCGGGGTGGAGGATGAAGTCGTCGCCCTCCGGGACGTGCGTCTCGCGGACGTACTCGGAGACTTCGTGCTCTCGATTCGGGTGGATACAGGAGATGTTCGTGCGCTGGAACTCCAGGAATTCGGTGCCGAGACGGAGGTCGACGCTCGCGGGCTGGACCTGCATATCCACGTCGTCTATCGGGTCGACCACGAGGTCACCCTCGGCGAGGCGAGCGAGGATGTCCGAGTCGGAGAGTATCATACTCGAAGGGAGCGCGTCGCGGACAAGTAAATCCACCTTCTCGGCGCGGCTCAGAGGAGTTCGAACAGGAGGCCGACGAGGCTCAGGCCGACGGTGACGACCGCGGCCGACTCCACGTCGAGGTCGCGGGCGCGAGCCATCCCGTAGGTGCGGACGTACGTCGCCCACGCGACCGTGACGACCACGACGGCCCCGCTGACGAGGCCGAAGCCGGACAGCGCGGACTGCATCGCGGCGACCGCGGCGTCGGGCGTCGACGGGAGGTCGATTCGCGGGAGGGCGTAGGCGAGGTAGCCGGCGAGCGCGAGGGCGCGGGCCGCGCTCGGGACCATCCCCCACGCGGCGACCGTCAGCGTCTCGGTGAAGTCGCCCTCGCCGCCGACGAGCGACGTGCCGAGGTGGAGCATCGCCCCCTCGAACAGCCAGAACAGCGGCACGCCGAGGAGCATCGCCCACGGGACCCACGAGAGTTCCTGCCAGACGAGGTCGCCGAGGCGCTCGTCGAGCTGTTCGGGCACCGACGGGTCACAGCCCGCCGGCGCGTCCATGTCGTCGAAGGGACCGCCTTCCTCGTAGTTCTCGCACATGAACTCGGGGGCGTGTTGGGGGTTGTCGACGCTGACCCGCTGGTCGAGCTGTTGGGTGAACGTGACGAGGATAGCGCCGGTGGCGGCCGCGACGACGAGCGTCACGAGCGCGACGACGGCGAGTGCCCGCCGGGTGTCGAGCGGTCGCGGCCGCGACGCGAAGTACTCGCGCGGCTTGCGGAGAGGCGTTCGGGGACCTGCCATCGGTCGAACCACGGAAATGTCTGTGAAATGTCTTTTGCCCCGTACGCGACGCCCGCGATGGGAGGACATTTACCGCGTCGGCGGGGAGTAGCGGGCATGAAACAGGCCATCGTCGCACGCGCCGACCTCGGCATGGGCCGGGGAAAGCTCGCCGCGCAGGTCGCCCACGCCTCGCTGTCCGCCTACGAGGACACCGACTCGCAGACCCGGAAGCGCTGGAAGGGCGAGGGACAGAAGAAGGTCGTCCTCAAGGCCAACGGCGAGTCCGAACTGTTCACGCTCGCGGACAAGGCCGAGCGGGCGGGCATTCCCCACGCCATCATCCGCGACGCGGGGCACACGCAGCTCGACCCCGGCACGGTGACGGCGCTCGCCGTCGGCCCCGCCGAGGACGACGACATCGACCGCGTGACCGGCGACCTCTCGCTGTACTGATGCGCGAGGCACACCCGCTTGAGCGCGCGGTCGGCATCGACAGCTACGTGAGCGACGCCGACGGCGTCGGCGGCCGCCTTCGCGTCGCCCCCGAGGATTTCCGCGTGCGCGAACTCGAACTCGACTCGCTGAACGTCCGCCCGCCGGACGCGCCGACCGGCGACTTCCCGAACCTCGTGCTCCGCGTCACGCTCCGCGGCTGGGACACCAACGACTTCGCGGGCCGGCTCTCGGACGAACTCGACGCGAGCAGAGAGCGCGTCTCGTGGGCCGGCACGAAGGACAAACACGCCGTGACCACCCAGCTGTTCACCGTCAACGGCGGCGACGCCGCCGACGTGCCCGAGATTCCGAACGCCGACATCGAGGTCGTCGGCCGCCTCGGCCGCACGCTTGACTTCGGTGACCTCGCGGGCAACGGCTTCCGCATCCGCGTCCGCGACCCCGAGACCCCCGACAACGCCGCGGCCGTCACCGACGCGCTCACCGAGTTCGGCGGCCGCGAGGGCCGCGTGGGCGTTCCGAACTTCTTCGGCCACCAGCGGTTCGGCAGCATCCGCCCGATTACCCACACAGTCGGCCTCCACGTCGTCCGCGGCGAGTGGCGCGAGGCCGTGTTGGCGTACTGCGGCGGGCCGACCGAGGACGAACCCGAGGAGACACAGGCGGGTCGCGCCGTCGTCGACGAGGAAGCCGCGTCGGCCGACCCCGACTGGCACCGCGCGCTCGACCGGATTCCGGGCTACCTCGGCTACGAGCGGGGGATGCTCCACCGACTCGCGGAGGACGGCGCGGAGACCGACGAAGACTGGCGCAACGCGCTCGAATCGGTCCCGTCGAACCTCCAGCGCCTGTTCGTCAACGCCGCGCAGTCCTACGCGTTCAACCGGATGCTCTCGGAGCGCCTCGACCGCGGCCTCCCGTTCGACGAACCCGTCGAGGGCGACGTGGTCTGCTTCGCTGACCGCGACGCGCCCGAGGGACTGGAACTCCCCGACGTGAGCCGCCTCCAGACCGCGACGGGCCGCCGCGTCGATGTCGTGAGCCGCCACATCGAGCGGGGTCGCGCGTTCGTCACGGCCCCGCTCGTCGGCACCGACACCGAACTCGCGGAGGGCGAACAGGGCGACATCGAGCGGGCCGTCCTCGACGACCTCGACCTCGAACCCGGCGACTTCGACCTCCCCGGCAACTTCCGGTCGACCGGGACGCGCCGGGCGATTCTCGTCCGCACCGACCTCGACGTAGAGCGCGAGAGCGGCGACGACGACGCCGCTGGCGGCGCTGACGACCTCGTCTTCGACTTCGCGCTCCCCCACGGCTCGTACGCGACGGCCGTGATGCGCGAGTATCTGAAGGCCGGCCCGCTGGACCTCTGAAAACGAATCGAGACGCGAACTTACTGTTCTACGGCGCTCGCGGCGGGGCTGGCTCCCGCCCGACGCGCCGCGTCCGCGGTGCGCGTGGTCGCGTAGCCGATGGCCGCGGAGGGAAGCGAAAAGAGCGTCGCGGCGACCGCAAAGCCGACCGCGTAGCCGACGGTTCCCGGCTGGAAGCCGGCAGCCTCCGCGGCCGGCGGGAAGTACGCCCACGCGGGGACGGCGAAGGCGAGCGCCGAGACCGCCGCGCCGAGCCGGAGTCGGCCGCGGGCGCTGGCGACGCCGAGCGCGTAGCCGACGGCCAGCGGGAGCGCCAGCGTGGCGGTTCGGGCGACCGCGGGCCCGGCGACGAGGGACGCGACGACGCCGCCGACGGCGACGGGAGCCACCGCGTACAGCGACCCGGTGACGACGCCCCTGGCGTTCGAGCGGCCGGCGAAGACGGCTCCCGCGCCGGCGAGGAGCGCGACGCCCGCGCCGGCGACGACGACCGGCCGGTCGCGGGCGAAGATGGCCACGAGCGGGACGGTCGCCGAGGCGACGAGCGCGAACGCGTGTTCGGCGGTCGTCCGCGTGTCGGAGGGGTCGCGGTGGGCGACGAAGGCGCGGAAGCCCCCGGCGGCGACCCACGCGAGGGCGGCGAACAGCGCCGTCGAAAGCGGCGCGGCCCGACCGAGATACGAGGCGACACCCCGGCCCGTGTCGAGCGCCGATTGGCCAAGTTGCGTGGCGAGACGGACGGTCGTCTCGGGGTCGAGCGCGAGCGCGACCAGTCCGGCGAGACCGGCGAGCGCGAGCGGCGACAGCGACGCGAGAAGGGCGCGGCGGCGCATACGAAGTGGAGTCTCGGACACGGGAACGAATATGTTTCGCCGGGCGAGTCCGCGGCGGGAGTCGCGGCGCGTCCGCCTCGACCCGCATAAACGGCCTTTTGTACGCGCACGACCGACACGTCGATATGCACTGTCGGCGGTGTGGAAATCCGTTAGAGAAGCCGGGAGACTACTGTCTCACCTGCAACACCGCCAACTGCGACGCCGTCGTGGCCGTCTTCGCGGCCGACCGCGCGACGCTGACGTTCCTCGACGACGAAGACGTGCTCGGCGAGACGACGGTCACGACGATACCCGAGTCGAACGACGAGACGAAGGTCGTTCAACTCCGCAACTTCGCCGGCCTCGTCGCCGACGAGATTCGGCGCAAGCGCCCCGAGACGGTGTACGCCGCGGGCGAGCGCGCTCCGCTCCGCGAGACGCGCGCGCAACTCCACCACGAGTTCTACCGCGTCTCCGACGACGACGACCCCGTCCAGCGCGTCCTCGACACTCGCGGCGAGCGGACGCTGGAGGTCGTCGATATCCCGCCCGCCGAAAAGTTGGGCGGGAGCCACAGCACGCTCATCGGCGGACGACGGGGTCGCCGGGCAATCGGCGTCGTCGCCGGCCACCCGCACGTCAAGAAGGTCATCCCCGGCCCCATCGACGCCGGCGGCACCGGGTCGCGGACGGGGCTCCGGGCGAAGGTCACCCGCGCCGACGGCAACGGCAACGTCAGACTCCTCCTGCGAGACGGGTCGAGCGTCCAAGAGAACCGCATCGTCACGACGGCGATGAACCGCGAGACGGGCGAGCGCGTCCGCGACGACCTGAACGAGGCGCTGCGCGAAGACGGGCTCCAAGACGAGTAGCGGGTGAGCGTGCCGAGGCCGGAATCGAGTGAGCGACTCAGGCCGACTCGGTCGCGCCCTCCGGGGCCGTCTCGATGTGAATCGGCTCCGTCTCGTCGGCCTCGCGCTGTGATTCGAACCACGCGACCGTCTCGGCGATGGCGTCCGCCAGCGGCGTCGGTTCGACCGCGTCACCGAACGCCTCGCGGAACTTCGCGTCGCGGACGACGTACGGCTCCTCGAAGGCGTACCGCATCTCCGAGAGCTCCTTCAGCGGCGCGCTCAGGTAGCCGCCGAGCGTCAGCGCGACCCCCGGCGCGGCGATGATGTGCGGGAAGCCGGGGTCGATGTCGGCGGCCTCGTAGACGAGGTCGACGAAGCGGCGCGTCGAGACCGTCTCGGGGTTCGGGACGTGCCAGACCTCGCCGAGCGCCTCGTCGCGCTCACCGAGGAGGACGAGCGCCCGCGCGAAGTCGGGGACGTAGGTGTAGGTGTGGGCGAGTCGCGGGTCGCCGAACACCTTCGCGCGCTTGCCGGCGACGGCGGCCCCGAACACCTGCTCGCCGACGACCGACTCGCGGACGCGCGGGCCGAAGAAGTCGCTGGCGCGGCCGATGGTCGCCTCGATGCGACCCGCCTCGTGGGCGTCGAGGACGATATCGGCGCACTCGGCTCTGGCCTGACCCTTCGGGCCGGTGGCGGCGTACGGGAGGTCTTCGGAGAGACGAGCCTGCACCGGGCCGTACATGTAGAGGTTCTCGGCGACGACGAGGCGCGCGCCGGCGGCTTCGACTCCCGCGACGATGCCGCGGGTGAGGTCGGGGAACAGTTCGGGCCACTGGTCGTACGGCGGTTTGGCGCAGTGATAGACGATATCCGCGTCCGCGAACGCGGTGACGGCGCGGTCGGGGTAGAGCACGTCCGCGAGGCGGCTCTCGACGCCCTCGGGGAGGAAGTCGGGGTCGTGACGCGTCACCGCGGCCACGTCCGCCCCGCGTTCTCGGAGCCGTTCCATCACCGCGAGTCCGACGGGACCGGCACCCACCACCATGTGTTGTGTCATGGTCCCCCGTACGCGCGCCGGCGACAAAGCGGTGTCTAGGGCCGTCAGGTCCCGAGACGACTCGTAGGGTTTATCCATACCGGCGAGGTAGTTCGCGGTACTATGGCCGAGAAGAAGGCACGATCCGTCGGTAGTTCCGGGCGCTTCGGCGCACGGTACGGCCGCGTCGCTCGACGCCGCGTCAAGGAAATCGAAGCAGAGATGCGCAACTCCAAGGTCGACGGCGACGATGTCACTCGCGTCGAAACCGGCGTCTGGAAGAACGAGGAAACCGGCGAGATTTTCACCGGCGGCACCTACCGCCCGCAGACCCCCGCCGGCAAGCAGGTCCGTCGTTCCATCCGCGCCGCGCTCACCGGCGAGGACGAATAACCCACAAGTAGCCTCGACGCTTTACATCTCACAATGAGCTACAAGTGTTCCCGGTGCAAGCGCGATGTCGAACTGGACGAGTTCGGTGGCGTCCGCTGTCCGTACTGCGGGCACCGCGTCCTGCTGAAAGAGCGGTCGCCCAACGTCAAAGAAGTCGCCGTCGAGTAGCGTGCGCCCCGCGCACAGCGCGTCGCTCGAATTCGACTACCCCGACGAGCGGCGCGCGCGCGTCGTCGAGCGGAGCGTCGCCGTCGAGGAAGGCGAGATAGACGACGCCCGATCCGGCGCGCGCGTCGCCCGCGAGGGGCGAACCGTCGTCGTCACCGTCGAGGCCGACGACCTCGTCGCGCTCCGCGCGGGCGTGAACTCGTGGATACGACTCGTAGAGACCGCGGAGCGCGTCGCTTCGGCGGGTGACGCGCTGTCGGAGTCCGCGTAGGAGACCGCGGGTGTTTTAGGGCCGGCGTCCCGTCGGTTCGGGTATGCAGGGAAGCCTACCGCCGGAAGCCCAAGAGAAGCTCGAAGAACTGCAGAACCTTCAGGAGACCGCCCAGAACGTCTCCGAGCAGAAGCAGTCCTCCGAGAGCGCGCTCAACGAGGCGCAGACGGCGCTCACGACGCTCGAAGAGATCGACGGTGACTCGAAGATGTACCGCGAGGTCGGCGAACTCCTCATCGAGACCGACTACGAGTCGGCCAAGGACGACCTCGAAGAGAAGGTCGAGAGCCTCGAAGTGCGCGTCGAGCAGCTCACGAAGCAGGAGACGCGCGTGCAGGAGAAGTTCGAGAGCCTGCAAGAAGAGCTCCAGCAGATGCTTCAGGGCGGCGCGGGCGGCGCGGGTCCGATGGGCCCCGGCGGCGCGTAAATGTCACAGCCGACGGACGAAGAAGTGGTCGAAACCGCCGCGGAGGCGGCTGAAGGCCTCATCTTCGCCCGCTTCAAGCAGTCGCGCGTCAAGGACTTCGACGTCACCGTGACGTTCGAAGACGGCGTCCTCGACGTTGACGTGTACGTCAACGCGCCCGACGACGCCGACGACGCGGAGGCGGTCGCCGATGAGGCGGCGCTGACGGCCCAAGAGGCCGTCGACGAACTGTTCGCGGCCGCCGACGAGGAGTAAGGGACGTTCTCGCGGGCACCCCCCGCACTCGATTTTGTCCGGTGAGCGGCGGCGCTGTGCCGGTCGGCGCGCGAGCCGAACGAGAGAGTCGAACGATTCGTTTCGGATTCCGCAAGTACCACCGCGATTCGGTGCGGAACCGCCCGACACAATTAAACGTGATAGTGGTGTATGGTACCGTATGTCAATTAGAAGGACGCCGAGAGGAACGACCGCGTTGGACCGGTTGCGGGAGCGATACAGCGACGCCGACCTCACCTGTTCGAAATGTGGCTTCACCGACGACGACGGCGAGTGGTCGGCCAAGACGACCGGGTCGAGCGTGTTCTACCGGCGGGTCTGTCCGAGTTGCGGCGCTATCGAGACGCGGACGCTCTCGCTGAAGTAGTGCGGCGGGCAGTTGCTCGTCGCCGGAATCGACTCGCGAGTGGCGACGCTGGAGCCGGAACGAGAGGAAGGAGGGAGCGCCGGGCGGCGACGAGCCGCCGGCGTCGCCTACGCGAGGAAGAACACCAGCAGGCTGACGGCCATCGCCGCGAGGATGAGCGCGAGCGCGAGCGCCCCGCCCATCGAGACGACGACGTTGGCGTGGCTGGCGAGCGTCTCGGTGCGGTCGTTGCCGAAGATGGTCACCTCGGCGCGTTCGGTCGCCATGCCGGCAACGACCGGTTCGGTGTCCGCGAGCGCCTCGTCGACGAGGCGGTCGATGGTCTCGCGGAGTTCGTCGGGGTCGATGGCCGCGCCGACCTGATTTTCCGCCTCGACGGTGTTGACGATGTGGGTGTCCGTCGTCATCACCTCGGCCACGTCGGCTTTCGCGTTCGGCCCGGTCGTGAGCTCCTCGACGATTCGGTCGCGCAGGCCCGGTTCCATGTTGTTGCCGTCGATGAGGACGTACGCGGTCGTCTGGTCGCCGACGGTCGTCGCGGCCACGCGGATGCCCAGCGGGCCGATACCCTCCCGCGGCGTCCAGTCGGTCGGGTCGAACGCCGTTCCCAACGACAGCGACCCGCGCGACGAGGCGGAGAGTTCTTCGCCCGCGAGCCCGGCGGCGGTAATCATGTCGAACGAGCGCTTGCTCCCCGGCGTGACGTGGCCGAGGTCGGGGCCCTGAAGCCCGTTGTTGCAGTTGTGGGCGTCGACGAGAAGCACGTCCCGCAGGCCCGTGGTGCGAGCCTCGGCGGACGCCGAGAGGCCGACCGCGTACTCCACGTCGTCGGCGAACTGGGGGGCGTACGTCGAGACGAGCAGCGCGTCGTCACCGAAGCGCTGGCCGAGCATCTTCGCGTCGCCGGACTGGACGCGGACGCTTTCGGTCACGTCGGGGCTGTACTCGATGCGCTCGTAGGCGTCGTCGGCCGCGTCGAGGACCACGTCGACCTCGCGTTCGGTCACGAGGTTGAAGTCGTGGCCCGCGGTCGCGTGGGGCGGGAACACGAGGCCCTCCGCCCGGCGGGCGACGCGCTCGGGGAAGTTGCCGCCGCCGATTTCGCCCATCGGACCGGGGTGAATCATCGGCAGGACGAACCGGGCTTTCTCGGTTCCGTCGTCGCGTTCGAACGAGAGCACGGTGACGGGGACGATTGCCTCCTGGCCGAGCTGTTCGAAGAAGTCCTCCAGTTCGCGGGTGCCCTCGGCGATGTGGCCGATGAAGCCGCGGATGAAGTCGAGGACCGACACGCCGAGGCCGCGACGCCACGGGCGGTCGACGATGCGGAGGAAGACGTAGACCCCGAGGGCGTACATCACGCAGGTAATCGCGAGGAGCTGGAAGTGGCTCAGCGCGATGGCCGACAGCTCCGGCGGTGCCCGGTCGGGGCGGGCGAGATACGGCATCAGATAGGCGTCGAGGATGGGACCGCCAACCTCGAAGAATCGGAGCGTGCCGCTGTAAACGAACAGGAGCGCGGCTGACGTGAGCGTCTGGATGCTCGCCGGGACCGCCGCGATGAGCAGCGACGACCGCGAGACGGCCATCACGATGAGCAGGCGGAAGGCGAACACCGACGCGAGAGCGATTACGAGCGCGTCGAAGATGAACGTCTGGCCGAGGCCCGTGAAGACGGAGACGATGGCGGCCCCGGTGAGGAACGTGACGATAATCACCTCGCCGGCGAGCGCGAGGAGCGACGAGCGGTTGTGCGTCAGCTTCCCGCCGACGAACCGGTCGACGCCGGTGGTACCGAACGCCGCGACGACGGTCGGAATCCCGATGAAGAAGATGCCTTCCCAAGCGTCTCTCCCGAGGAAGAAGATGCCCCGCCACGAGCCGGCGAGGTCCCCGGAGTCGAACGCGCCGATACCCGCCATCGCGGCGACGAGCAGGGCGAACCCGAGACTCGTGTACCAGCTGGGCGCGCGGAAGATGAACCGCGAGAGCCCGGCGAGGTCGCTCTGGGTGGAGGTCATTTCCCGAACAGACAGAACGGAGGCCGGTAAATGTCTCGGCTTGCTTCCGAGGAACGACTGTGAGAGACTTCATCGTGTCGCGGGATTGCGGTTTTCCGCCGCGGCGACGGAGAAAAAAGCCAGTCGTCGCGGAGCACCCGGTCGCGGTCGAAGGCGACCGACCGCTCAGCTACCGGTTACCGCTCGCAGACCTCGATGAAGTTCTCGAACACTTCCTCGCCCTCGGCGGTGTGGGCGACCTCGGGATGCCACTGGACGCCGTAGAGGTCGCGGTCGGCGTCGCTCATGGCCTCGATGGTACACACGTCGCTCGTGGCGGTGTGGGTGAAGCCCTCGGGAACCTCCTTGACCTCGTCGGCGTGGCTGGCCCAGACGCGGGTCTCGGGGGCGAGCGAGCCGATAAGGGGGTCGTCCTCGTCGAGGATTTCAACGTCCACGTCGGCGTAGCCGCCGTAGTCGCCGGAACCGACGCGCCCGTCGAGTTCCTCGGCGAGAATCTGCATGCCGAGACAGATGCCCAAGACGGGCACGTCGAGGTCGAGATAGTCGGCACTGCGGCCGATGCGGTCCATGTCGGGGCCGCCGGAGAGGACGATGCCGTCCGCGTCGATGTCCGCGGGGTCGGTGTCGTTGTCGACGAGTTCGGTGTCGACGCCGAGGTCGCGGAGCGCGCGCCGTTCGAGGTGGGTGAACTGCCCGTGGTTGTCGATGACGACGATGCGGGTCATGTGCCGGATTGGACCAGCGTGCCTAAAAGTCAATCGAAGAACGGCCGAGATGCGCGTATCCGTGCATCAGATTGGCGCGTCGGGGCGGTCGAGTCGCGACTCACTCGTCGCCGGCGCGGTCCCGCGCCGTCTGGAACCCGAGTTCGTCGAGTTCCTTCGTCCGGCGGCCCTCCCGCTCGGCAATGGCTTCGACATCCGGGGAGGCGTCGTCGTCGATGCGGGCGAACGACTTGTGGACCTTCGTGTGACACCACCGACACAGCGCGACCGTGATTTCGTGAGAGGGTTCGCTGCCGTCACCGTCGCCATCACCGCCGCGGCCGCCGTACGAGAGGTGGTGTGCTTCGAGTAACGGGCGGGCGGTCGAATCGTGGGCCATGCGGACCTCTTCGAGGCCGCAGCGGACGCACTCGCGGCCGTTCGTCGTCGAGGCGTAGTGCGGGCAGTCGCGGAAGTCACAGCCCTCCGCGGCGGCGACGCACTCGTAATCGGCTCGGGCGCGCTCGCGGGCGAACGCCGGGTCGCGGTCGGCGTACTCGCGGGCGAGGCGACACGCGCCGTCGCTCGTGAGGTGGTCGCAGCGGCCGGCGTGGTCGTAGGGGTCGTCGACTCCCACGGGCGTCCCTGTCGGCGTCCGCTCCATGAGGCGCGTTCGGGGCGGGGCGGGCCTAAACGTTGCTCTCGAGGGCGGACGGCCCGCCGTCCCGGCGGTGGATTCATCACGCCCGCCGTCGAAGCCGGCGTCGTGAGACTCGTTCACCGACAGAACGGAGCCCAATCGACCCTCGCGTCGGACGTCGAGACGGCCGACTCGTTTCTCTCGCAGGCGCGCGGGCTGATGTTCCGCGGCTCCGTCCCGGACGACTACGCCCTCGTCTTCCGGTTCGACGACGCCGACCGCCACAGCCTCCACATGGTGTTCGTCCCGTTCGACATCGACGCGCTCTGGCTCGTCGGCGACGAGGTGACGAAGAAAAAGCGGCTGTCGGCGTGGACGGGCATCGGCTTCGGGATGGCCGACACCGTCGTCGAACTCCCCGCGGGCGCGGCCGACGGCGTCGAACCCGGCGACTTAGTCGAGATTACGGAGTGACTCGACGGTCTCGAAGCAACGCTCGTCCAGCGCGGTCCCCGGAGAGACACCAATTTCTGTCGGAACCATCTCTTTTATCCCTTCATCGACAGTTGTCTTCAACTACTATGTCGGGACCTACCACACCGACGGAGGATAGAGTAAGTCGTCGCGAGACGGCTGGCTGTGAAATTCGACGGTTCTAACCCACAAGGACACGATTCTACCGTGAACGAACGATTCGGGAAGACCCCCGAGCTACGCACTTCTGATTCAGTACAGCTCTTAGACACCACGCTCCGCGACGGCGAGCAGGCCCCCGGCGTCTCGCTGACGCCGACCCAGAAGGCCGACATCGCCCGTGCACTCGACCGCGCCGAAGTCGATTACATCGAAGCCGGCAGCGCCTGTACCGGCCCCGGCGAGCGCGAGACGATAAAGCGCGTCACGTCGCTCGGCCTCGACGCGACGGTGACGAGTTTCGCCCGCGGCGTCAAGAACGACGTCGACCTCGCGCTCGACTGCGACGTGGACGGCGTCACGCTCGTCGTGCCGGCGAGCGACCGACACGTCGAGTCGAAAGTCGGGACGACCCGCGAGGATGTCGTCGAGACGACCGACGAGCTCGTCGCCTACGCCAAGGACCACGGCCTCTGGGTCGAGGTCATCGGCGAGGACGGCTCGCGGGCCGCCCCGGAGTTCCTCGAATCGCTCGCGCGCGCCAGCCACGACGCCGGCGCCGACCGCTTCTGTTTCGCCGACACGGTCGGCCACACGAGCCCCGAACACACCTACGAGGTCGTCTCCCGGCTCGCTGAGCTTGGCCCGACCTCGACGCACACCCACGACGACCTCGGCCTCGCGATGGCGAACGTCCACGCCAGCCTCGCCGCGGGCGCGGACCTCGTCCACACCACGGTCAACGGCATCGGCGAGCGCGCCGGCAACGTCGCGCTCGAAGAGGTCGCCATCGCGCTCGACCACTGCTACGACGTGGAGTCGGTGAAGCTCGACGAACTGTACGCGCTCGCCCAGAAGGTCGCGCAGGCCACGGGCGTCGCGCTCCCGCCGAACAAGGCGGTTGTCGGCCAGAACGCCTTCACCCACGAGAGCGGCATCCACACCGACGGGACGCTCAAGGACGACGCGATGTACGAGCCGTACCCGCCGGAGACGGTCGGCCGCGAGCGCCGCCTCGTCCTCGGGAAACACGCCGGGCGCGCCGGCGTCAAGGCCGCGCTGGACGAACACGGCGTCGACGCCACCGACGAGGAAGTCGCGGCCGTCGTCGAGCGCGTGAAGGAACTCGGCGACCGCGGCAAGCGCGTCACCGACGCCGACCTCCTCGCGTTCGCAGAGGACGTTCAGGGCCGCGAGCGCGCCCGACAGGTCGAGCTGCTCGACCTCACGGCCGCCTCCGGCGGCGGCACCCCGACCGCGAGCGTCCGCCTCCGCGTCGAGGGCGAGGAACGCGTCGCCTCGGGCACCGGGTCCGGCCCGGTCGACGCCGCGGTGAAGGCGGTCCGCGAGGCGCTCGGCCCCGACGCCGACGCCCAACTCGACGAGTACCACGTCGACGCCATCACCGGCGGCACCGACGCCGTCGTGACCGTCGAGGTGACGATGTCGCTCGGCGACCGAAGCGTCTCCGTCGCGGCGTCGCACGCCGACATCACGCGGGCGAGCGTCCAGGCGATGGTGGACGCGCTCGACCGACTGCTCGCGCCGAACCACACGTCGCCGACGCCCGCGTCGGCCGACGACTGAGAAGACGACCCTGTCGCGTCGCGGCCGCGTTTTTCTCCCGCTCCCGGGACGACTGAATCCGAACCCGGACTACCGCGTCTCTTTGGCGACGAGGTAGGTCCAGCCGCCGCGGCGCTCGAACCCGATAGCGTCGTCGCCGAGCTCCGTCTCCGCGAAGTCGGCGACGCGGCCGGTCCGGACCGTCGTCACGTCGATGCGTCGCGTCCCGTCCCGTTCGCTCGTGTCCGCGCTTGCTGCGTTCGCACTCATACCCTCGCTGACGCGGGCAGGGGATATGTATCGCATCCTAGGAGAGTGAAAGTGAAATCGAGGGACTTCGCGGCCCCGTGACACTGTGTCGCACACCTTACGCGAGGACGACACTCGAAGCAAGCGTCTCGAAGCGCTCACTCCGGCGCGGAGGCGACGAGAACGATGGTGACGACCACGACGAACGCTGCGCCGAAGTAGCCGGCAACCCGGTAACTCTCGATGAGCACGAGCAAAAACAGGAGGGCGATGATGACGTCGAGTCTGTATTTGAGCGCGGTGTCCATACGGACCGGCATTCGTGTCTAATTAGTAACTGTTTTGGTGGCGTGAAGCGCGCTCCGTCGGGCGTATCAGAACCGATTTGCGAGCCAGTCAGGACTATCGAAACGATGGTTGGGTTCACAGAGCGCGAGCGGTCGGGCGTGTACAAGTCGATTTACGCACGGCGGGACATCAGGCGGTTCAGCGACGATCCGGTGTCCGAGGAGACGCTGGCGCGACTGCTCGATGCCGCGCATCACGCCCCGAGCGTCGGCTTCTCGCAGCCGTGGGACTTCGTCGTCGTCGAGGACGACGAGACGAAAGCGGCCGTCGCGTCCATCGCGGAGCGTGCGATTGCGGCGGCCCGCGAGGGCTATCGAGAGCCTCGAAAGTCGGAGTTCGGTCGGTTGAAGCTGGAAGGAATCACCGACGCCCCGGTGAACGTCTGCGTCACGTGCGACCCGACGCGGGACGCCCCGCACGTCCTCGGGCGCAACACGATGCAGGCGATGGACGCCTACTCGACGTGTCTCGCCGTGCAGAATCTCTGGCTGGCCGCGCGGGCCGAGGGCGTCGGCGTCGGCTGGGTGTCGTTTCTCTACCCCCACGAGGTCCGCGAAGTACTCGGGATTCCGCACCACGTCGAGCCGATTGCGTATCTCTGCGTCGGCTATCCCGAGGACGGCTTTCCCGAGGAGCCGGTCCTCCAACGAGAGGGCTGGCGCGAGCGCATCGACACGAGCGAACTCGTTCACCGGGAGCGGTGGGAGTCTACGTCGGACTGAGAGAATCGGAGTCGCGGCGCGACGAGACGCGCCGCTCGGAACGTTGTGGCCGCGAGAAGCGCCGAGGGTGAGATTTGAACCTCACTCGCTCACTGCGTTCGCTCGCTGGTTCAAATCTCGGGTCGTCGCACAGCCTCGTCACACGGGGCGAGAGACATGAACGTCTCTCGCGGGGTGACGTTCGGAAGAAGCGCCGAGGGTGAGATTTGAACCGCAGTCGCTCCCATGCGGTCGCTCCTTGATTCAAATCTCAGGACGTTGCACACGCGGCCACGGAGTCGCGGCGCGACGAGACGCGCCGCTCGGAACGTTGTGGCCGCGAGAAGCGCCGAGGGTGAGATTTGAACTCACGTGTCCGAATGGACAGTAGATTTCGAATCTACCGCCTTGGCCGGGCTAGGCTACCTCGGCTTCCATCGTTGTCTCTCTCGCGGATAGTTTAATCCGTTTCGATTTCCGAGGGCCGCGGCGGAGAGTCACACGGATGCGGTCGGCGGGTCTACGCCGGAAGGAACCGAGGCGGGTGGGCGAGGTCAGCGACGGGCGACGGGCGGCGAGGGACCGGCCGACCCGAATCCCGCCAACCAACGGGCATAAGTCGCACGCAGACGCGGGACGTGTATGGACATCGACACGGCTAGCGAGACGTGCGCCGAGGTGCTCGACGCCATCTCGGAGGCCGTCATCGCCGACCGAGCCTTCCTCGAAACCGTCCTGACGGGCGTCCTCGCCCGCGGCCACGTCCTCCTCGAAGACGTTCCGGGAACCGGAAAGACACTCACCGCGCGGAGCGTCGCCACCGCGCTCGGGCTGTCGTTTTCCCGCGTGCAGTTCACCCCGGACCTGCTTCCCGCCGACGTGACCGGGACGAACATCTACGACGAGCGCGAGCGGACCTTCGAGTTCTCGCCGGGACCAATCTTCGCAAACGTCGTCCTCGCCGACGAAATCAACCGCGCGCCGCCGAAGACGCAGGCCGCGCTCCTCGAAGCGATGGAAGAGGGACAGGTGACCGTCGACGGCGAAACCCACCAGCTTCCGAGCCCCTTCTTCGTCATCGCCACCCAGAACCCCGTCGAACAGGAAGGGACGTTCACTCTCCCCGAGGCGCAGGTCGACCGATTCGTCGTGAAGTCGGCCATCGGCTACCCCGACCTCGACGGCGAGGTCGAACTCCTCCACCGGCGTGCGGGCCGAAGCGATCAGAGCCCGAGCGTCGAGCGCGTCCTCGACCGCGACGCGGTCGCCGCCATCCGCCGCGCGCCCGAGTCGGTCCGCGTCGAGGACGACCTGCTCGAATACATGGCGAAGCTCGCGCGGGAAACGCGCACCGACCGCCGGGTCCGCATCGGCGTCTCGCCCCGCGGGACCCAACGGCTGTTCGAGGCGACTCGCGCCCGCGCCGTCATCGAGGGTCGCGAGTTCGTCACGCCCGACGACGTGAAACGCGTCGCGCAGTCCGTGCTCGCTCACCGCCTCGTCCTGACGCCGGACGCGCGGGTCGAAGACGTGCGGAAATCGGACGTCGTCGACGACGTGCTCGGTCGAGTGACCGTGCCGACGCTGGAGTAACGGGAGATGGGAGACGCGAGACGTGAAACGGGAGCCGTGAGGCGGACACGGCTCAGCGCGCCACGACCGCCACGAGCGCGACGACGCCGACCAGCAGTAAGACGACGGCCGTGATGGGCTGGCCGCCGGCGGCCGCCCGGTCAGCCCCGTAGACGACGGCCGCGCCGACCGCGAGCACGACGAGCGTCGCCGCCGCGTGGACGAGTTCGAGCCGGAGCGTGTCGGTCTCGCGGCCGAGGTGTGCGCCGACGGAGCGCGCGTTGTCCGCGAGGTCCCACGCGAGTATCGACCCGACCGCGGCGAGCAGAAGCGCCTCCGTCCCGGCCCCGCTCGCACCCGCGAAGAGAAGCGAGAGGAAGAACAGCCCGCCCGCGGCGTCGACGATGCGCCGCGAGCCCCGAACCAGTCCGGCGGCGAGCGCGACCGTCGCGGCGAGGCCGCCGACCGCCGCCGTCGAGGTGGTGAAGCCGAGCGCGAGGATGGCGAATCCGGCGGCCGACAGCGCCAGTGCGGTCCCCGTCCGGGTCGGCTGGCGGGTGATTTCGCTCACCGCGACCACCCCGCTTCGGCCCGCGCGAGCGCGACACCGAGGGATTCGTCACCCCAGTCGACGACGCGGACGCCGCTCCCCCGGAGTTCGCGGAGCCGCAGGTCGCGCTCGATGTGCGCGAGTCGCGCGCCGACGGTCGATGTCGTCGTCGGGTCCGGAGAGACGACCGTCACGGCGTGGCCGTAGGCCTCCAAGCGGCGGGCGACCGAGACGCCGTAGTCGTCCACGAGCGGCGAGCAGAAGATGACCTGCGCGTCGCTGGCGAGTCGACGCCGGAGCCGGCGCACGGCCACGGAGGGGAAAAAGGCCCCGTCCGGCGGCGTCGGCGCGAACGCCGGGTGGGTCGCGAACAGTCGGCGGGCGCGGGCGCGGTGGTCGACGCCCGACGAGGGGGCGAGCCAGCACTCGTCGGGGCCGAACGCGGCGACGCCGACGCTGTCGCCGCCGTCGAGGAGTGCTGAGAAGGCGACGCTCGCGGCGTCCACGGAGCGCTCGACCGCGGTTTCCCCCTCGTCGTCGGGGGCGACGTGCGCCTCAGACCGGGTGTCGACGACGAGGACGACGGACGCCGCGCGCTCCTCTCTGAACTCCACCGTGGCGAGTTCGCCCGTGCGGGCGCGGCGGTTCCAGTCGATGCGCCGAACCGGGTCGCCGTGGCGGTACTCGCGGATGGAAGCGAACTCCAGTCCCGACCCCGGCACGTCGGTCTCGACGCGGCCGGCGTACTTCGAGGTGAGGCCCCGAAGCGGCAGGTCGGCGGTCGCGGCGAGTTCGGGCTCACACCGGAGCGTCGTCTCGGCGTCGACCGTCTCGCGGGACTCGACCGCCCCGCTCGGGTCGCGGACGACGACGACCGTCTCGTCCCACGCGTGCTCGCCGCGGACGGCCGTGACCCTGTACGTCGCGGTCGCGGTCGCGCCCGGTCGAAGCGCCGTCCCCAGTCGGGCGGAACCGTCGACGACGCCGAGTGCCGGCGGCACACCGTCGACGACGCGGAGGTCGAACAGCGTGCTGGACCCCTCGTTGGTGACGCGGAGCGTGACTTCGACCTCGTCGTCGGGGTCGGGCGTCGCGTCCGAAAGGTCGCGCTCGATTCGGAGCGACACCTCGGGAATCGCCGCGACCCGGACGTAACCGAGGACGACGACGCCGAGGCCGGCCGCGAGGAGCAGCGACGATTCGCGGGTGAATACGCCCGCGGCGGCCGCCACGAGGACGAGGCCGTCGAGGCCGGTCCAGCGTTCGGTGTCGAACCCGCGGCTCATCGGCGCTCACCCGCGGGGCCGTCGGGAGTGCCGACTTGCTCTATCGCGGCGACGGCTCGTTCGGCGCGGTCGGTGAGCGACGACCGGCCGGACAGAAACAGGCGGACGCGCTGTCGGAGCGGAATCGAGACGGACGCGCCGAGAAAGCGCGCGGCGACCGGGTCGTCGGTCCACCCGCCGGTTTTGAGGAGCGCGGCCGCTTCCTCGGGAGCGTGACCGCCGCGGGCAACGAGCGCCTCCTTGGCCCGCGTTTCGAGGCGGTCGACGACGCGCTCGCGGGCGGCCCAGCGGGTGCCCTGACCCATCGCAGACACGAGGTCGTCGTCGAAGTCGGCTCCGGGCACCGGGACCGAAATCCGCGCTTCCGGGTCGTCGGTGACCGTGGTGTTCGAGGGCGTATCGCGGCGGCGCTGGACGTACCGAAGCCCCTGGAGCGCCGCGAGCGCCGCGACGAATCCGAGGAAGATGTCCGTCAGTTCGAGGCCGAAGGAGACGCCGGCGACGACCGCGAGTCCGGCGGTCGTGGCGACGACGCCGACGAGCAAGAACAGCCGACGCGTCAGCGTCATCGGTCGTCCCCCGTCGCGTCGGCGTAGGTATCTTCGATGTTCCTGAGCGCGTCGACCGCGCGGCGCTCGCGCTCCGGCGTCGCCTCGAAGCCGCCGTAGCGGACTTCCTCGAACAGCGTCGTCAGGTCGTCCACGTCGTCGCGGTCCATGCCCGCGTCGACGGCCGAGTGGGCGAACTCGGCGGGCGTCGCAGCGCGACGGTTCGGCACGTCGAGGAGCGCGGTCATCTCACCCCACGCGCGGAACACTTCGTTTTCCACGTCGGCGTCGCCGTCTTCGATGCGCTGGGCCGCGGCCCCGGCGGCCCGTCCGACGGCGGCGACGTTCGACCCCTCGTCCTCGTCGGCGGGGTTGACTTCGTCGTCGGCCGCGGGCGAGTCGCCGGTCCCGGTGACGAGCATGAAGGCCGCGACGGCGAGGGCGACTGCGAGCAAGAGGCCGAACAGCAACGTGGGCGGTGAGACGCTCTGCGCCGCGTTCCCGCCGTGGCCGAGACTACCACCGCCGCCGGCGGGGAGAAACGACACGTTTCGCGCGGCGGCCGCGGCACGAGACGAAAACGAGAACTCGCGGCGACATCCCGTGAGGAGGGCGAAAAGCAGGACGACCGGCGGCCCGACCGCCGCGAAGATTGCGAGGGGCGGAAGCAGAGAGCCGGTCTCCCGGTAGGCGTACGCGCCGAGGAGGACGAAGACGAGGGCGACGACCGCGAGGACTCCGGGTGAGAGCAACCACGGGAAACACGGCGTCGGGATGCTGAGACTGCCGGACGAATCACCGGACGGTTGGGTGCCGGTCTCGTCCGTGTCTCCAGCGACCGCGCCGCCGGTCTCGCCGCCACCGAAGCCGGCTGGGCCGCCGCTCGAGACGACGGTCGAATCGATGGTGGCGGCGACGACCGAGAGGGCGACGACCGCGAGGAGGGCCAGTGCGAGCGCGCGGAGGGCGGAACGGTCCACGGGAGTAGGTAACAGCATCCGAGGTAAAGACATTTCGAGGGGCGGGGCGGTCGTCGGAGGGGCGAAGACAGTCGGCCGACCGACCGAATCAAGCGGGTTTCCTGCCGGTTGCCCCGAAGATGACGCGGTCAGACAGGCTATCCGAACAGACCCCCCCTGCAAGTGAACCAGCCGCGGGTGCGGCGGACGAAAGCCGAGGCATGACACCCACACACCACGTTTGCAAGTGAATTGGCGGTGGGAAGGTGGGCCGGGGAGACACACAGACACCACCGTTGCACGTGAAGCGTGGTAACGCCGAGAGGGGGGGTGCCATCGGCGGGCACTCGGAGAGAGCACCAGTGCAAGTGAACCTCGGTCGCGACTCGAACGTCGTTACCCACCACCGTTGCAGGTGATTTCTCCCGAACCGGACCGTTTACGGGCCGTTCACGACAGAAACGTTTGACTGCAAACTGCACCGTGAGCACCGATACATGTCAACGTTTTAGTTGAAAGCATGCACTGTTGTTCTACTAGCTACTCTCGTATCCTCCTATTCACTTGCAAAAGTGGTGTGTGTCTGTTCAAACGAGTTCACACGAACCACGGTATGCGGTACCGAGGGTCAGTTAGAAGGCGACGATTCCGACCCGAACACGCCGCCCGTCCCCCGACGACGCCGCCGCCACAATTCACATGAATCAGATGAAATCGGGGTTTTAAATAAGGGGACGCTACAACGGACCGACGCTAATGCGCCGGTTCGAGCGAAAACAAAACGTCTTCACCAACAAGGACGCCCTCGGGGAGTCCTACAAGCCCGAGCGCATCGAGGAGCGCGACGACGAGATTTCGGAGTACATGGACGCGCTCCAACCGGTCGTCGACGGCTGGGAGCCGAACAACGTCTTCCTGTACGGAAACACCGGCGTGGGGAAGACCGCGGTCACCGAGTTCCTCCTCGAGATGCTCCTCGAAGACGTCTCGCAGTACGACGACGTGGACCTCAGCGTCATCTCCATCAACTGCAAGACGCTCAACTCCTCGTATCAGGTGGCGGTCGAACTCGTCAACGAGCTTCGGCCGCCGGGCGCGGAGATTAGCTCGACCGGCTACCCCCAACAGACCGTCTTCAAGAAGCTGTTTCAGGAGTTGGATGACGTGGGCGGGACGGTCCTCATCGTCCTCGACGAGGTGGACTCCATCGGCGACCGCGACGAACTCCTCTACGAACTCCCGCGGGCGCGCTCGAACGGCAAGCTCGAAGACGCCAAGGTCGGCCTCATCGGCATCTCGAACGACTTCAAGTTCCACGACCAGCTCGACCCGCGCGTGCAGGATACCCTCTGCGAGCGCGAACTTCACTTCCCGCCGTACCAAGCGCCCGAGCTCCAGAACATCCTCGAATCGCGCGCCGAGGTCGCCATCGCAGAAGACGCCTGCGAGGAGGGCGTGCTCAACCTCTGTGCGGCGCTCGCCGCCCGCGACAGCGGGAGCGCGAGACAGGCGCTCGACCTCCTGCGGCTGGCGGGCGAACACGCCGAGAACAAAGACGACGAGCGAATCACGCTCGACCACGTCGACATCGCCCGGCAGAAACTCGAACAGGAACGCGTCGTCGAGGGGATGCGCGAACTCACCGAAAACGGCCACTTCGCCCTCCTCGCAGTCGTCTCGAAGGCCGCCCACGACGAGACACCGTGTCGGATGCGCGACCTCTATCAGGAGTACCTCCGGCTGTGTAACTCCGCTGGCATCGACCCGCTCGCCCAGCGGTCGGTCCACAACCACCTCTCGGACCTCCGGATGCTCGGCATCCTCTCGGCCGAGGAGAACCGAACCGGTTCGCGCGGGAACTATTACAGCTACGCGCTCGACGTGCCGTTCTCCAGCGCGATGGAGGCGCTGTCCGACGTGCTCGCTCTCGACTCGGTCCTCGACGAGATTCGGAAGACCGCGACGCAGGCCGAGGCCGCCTGACCCCACGACGACGCGGTTCCCTCTAAATCGGCGTTCCGAGGTGGTGTGTCACGGGATGTGATACACCGGGCGTGGTGTCTCGGGGGGTGGTACTCCGGGCGTGGTGTCTCGGGATATGATGTTTCGGGGGGCGGTGTGCTGGACTGTGGCGTTCCGAGACGTGGCGTTCCGAGACGTGGCAGTTCGAGGCGGTGGTAGTTTCTTGGTGCGCCGGACAGATGTGTACGGTATGACGAATCTCCCCCCGCGACTCTCCACGGGAATCTCCGGACTCGACGCGGTGCTAGACGGCGGGCTAGTGCCGAACCGAACGTACATGGTCCGCGGAGAATCGGGGGCGGGAAAGACCATCGCCGGCTACCACTTCTTGACCGCCGGACGCGAAAACGACGAGGACGTGCTGTTCATCTCCTTCGAGGAGTCGAACGCCGACCTCCGGGCGAACGCCGGGACGCTCGGGTTCGACCTCTCCGAGGTGCCGATTCTCGACCTGAGCCCGTCGCCCGAGGCGTTCCTCGACGACGAGGCCTACACGATGCTGTCGCCGGGCGAGGTGGAGGGGAGATCCACGACGACCGAACTGAAAGAGGCAATCGAAGAACACGACCCCGACAGAGTCGTCATCGACCCGCTGAGCCAACTCGGTCGGCTCTCATCGGACGGATACCAGTTCCGACGGCTCGTCTCATCGCTCCTGAGCTATCTCAAGCGGTCGGGTGCGACGACGCTGTTCACGAGCCAGCCGTCGAGCGGCGGCACGGACGAGACGCTCGCGTACCTCTGTGACGGCTCGATATCGCTGTCTCGGTCCGATTGGGGGCGGTCGGTCCGCATCGAGAAGTTCCGCGGGTCGGACTCGCAGACGGGGCCGCACGCAATGCGAATCGACGGCGGTCACGGGATGCGCGTCTTCCCGCGGCTCGTCCCCGACTCGCACCACCGCGAGTTCACTATCGAGCCGCTCTCGTCGGGCATCGACGACCTCGACACCCTGCTCGGCGGCGGCATCGAGCGGGGGAGCATCACGCTCGTCAGCGGACCGAGCGGCGTCGGCAAGTCCACCACCGGAGCCGCGTTCGCGCGGGCGACGGCCGAACGCGGCGAGCGCGCCGCAATCTACCTCTTCGAGGAGAGCAAACGGAGCTTCCGACACCGCTCGGAGTCCGTCGGCATCCCGATTGACGACCTCGTCGAGGCGGGAGACCTCCGGGTCGACGCCGTCGAACCGCTCTCGCTTTCGACCGACGAGTTCGCCCAGCGGGTGCGCGCCGAGGTCGAAGCCAACGACACCAAATTCGTGCTGATAGACGGTACCGCGGGCTACCAACTCAGCCTCACCGACGAGCGGAGCGACATCCGCCGCGAACTCCACGCGCTGGCGCGGTACCTCAAGAACATGGGCGTCACCGTCGTGCTGACCGAGGAGGTACAGCAGGTCACCGGCGCGTTCCACGCCTCGGATAACCACGTAAGCTACCTCGCGGACAACATCCTGTTCATCCGCTACATCGAGGTGCGCGGCGAGATTCGCAAGGCCGTCGGCGTCCTCAAAAAGCGGTTCGGCGGCTTCGAGCCGACGCTCCGGTCGTTCGAAATCGGGAGAGACGGCATCACCGTCGGCGAACCGCTCGACGAGCTACGGGGCATCCTCACGGGGACGCCGACGTGGAACGAGGCCGAGTGACCGTGAGCGAAGACGCGTCCCGGAACGGAGCACGTTCCGCGCGCGGCGCGTCCGACGAGGAACGGATACTCCTCGCGGTTCGCGGCGCTCGGGACCGCGAGCTACTGGCAGGCCTCCTCGACGCGTACGAAGTCGTCGTCTGGGAACGCGGCCACGAGGACGAAGCCCAACTTCCGGAGTTCGATCTCTGTATCGTCGACATGCCGACCTACTCGACGGTTGCCGACGCGCTCGACGAGCGCAAAGCCGACGCCGGCGACCGCTTCGTGCCGGTGCTGTTGACGGTCACGCAAGACGAACAGCGCGTCGCTGCACGGCGACTCGACGACGTGCCGGACGACGTGCTCGCGGTCCCCGCACCGAGCGCAGTCATCAGGTCGCGAGTCGAGTCGCTCCTCCAGACTCGACGGCAGTCGCTCCAACTCGCGCTGTACCGCCGCGCGATGGACAGCGCGACGGTCGGCATCACCATCACCGAAGCCGGCGACGACCAACCGCTCACGTACGTCAACGACGCCTTCGAGGAGATGACCGGCTACGACAGCTCGGAGGTCATCGGCCGGAACTGCCGATTCCTCCAAGGGGACGACACCGACCCTGAGGCGGTCGAGACGCTCCACGAGGCGGTCGACGCTGGCGAGAGCGCCGCCGTCGGCCTCACCAACTACCGGAAGGACGGGACGCCGTTCTGGAACGACCTGAAGATATCGCCGGTCTACGACGACGGGGAGCTCACCCACTTCGTCGGGTTCCAGACCGACGCGACCGTCCGCCACGCGCTCAGGAACCAACTCGTCAACGAGACGCAAACGCTCAAACAGCTCTTCGAGACGAGTCCAGTCGGTATCGTGGTCCTCAACGAAGACGAGATAATCATGCGCGCCAACGAGTCGGCCCAAGAGATTCTCGGTCTGGGCCGGTCAGTCGTGCTCGGACAGCCGTACGACGCCCCCGAGTGGGACCTCGTCGACGAGCGCGGAGAGCCGCTCGACCGCGGTGGGCTCCCCTTCGAACGGGCGAGAGAGACCGGTGAGACCGTCAAGGGCTTCGAACACGGCATCGAAGTCGGCGGCGACCGCCGGTGGCTCGTCGTCAACGTCGCGCCCTTGACCGGGAGCAGCGGGGAGCGCATCGGCGTGATTGCCGTCATCGAGGACGTGACCGAACTGAAGCGACAGCAGCGCGACCGCGAGCGACTGCTCGACCTGTTCGACCAGAGTCAGAAAATCGCCTCGGTCGGCGCGTGGGAGTTCAACACACGGACCGGGGAGGTCCTGTTCACGAGCGGACTCGCGGAACTCGTCGGCGTCGATCCGCGGGAGACCTTCGACCTCGAAGAGGCGTTTTCGTTCTACCATCCCGAGGACGAACCCGAGGCCCGAGCGGCGTTCGAACGTCTCGTCGCGACCGGCGAAGAGCAGTCAGTCGAGTGCCGACTGGAGACGAGAGACAGCGAGACGCGCTGGGTGAACGTCCGCGGCGTCGCGGCGCGGGAGACCGACGCCGCCGTCTACCGCGGGACCGTCCAAGACATCACCGAGCGAAAGGCCCGCTCCGAGGAGTTAGAGCGGTACGAGCGCATCGTCGAGACGACGGCCGACCCGATTTACACGCTCGACGACAATCTCCGGTTCGTCCTCGCGAACAGCGCGACCGCCGACCTGCTGGACTGTGACCCCGGCGAACTCACGGGCGAACACGTCTCGGCGGTGTTCGGCGAGCGACACGCCCAGGCGCTCTTAGAGGCTATCGCGTCGCTTCTCTCGGGGGATAGCGCCGAGGAAACCATCGAGACGGTCGTCGTCGACCGAGGCGGCGCTGAGCGACAGTTCCAGACGACTATCGCGGCGAAGTCGTCGGGCGGCGAGTTCGACGGCATCGTCTGCGTCGGCCGCGACGTGACCGAACTCCGGGAGCGCGAGCGGCGGCTTTCGGTCCTCGACCGCGTCATCAGACACAACCTCCGGAACAAGATGAACATCGCGCAGGCGCACGCGGCGATGCTGCTCGAAGCCACCGACGACGCCGACGTGCGCGAGTCGGCGGCGGCCATCGAGCGGGCGGCGGACGAACTCCTCTCAATCGCCGAGACGGCGCGGAAGTTCAGCTCCGCGCTCGACCCCGACGTGACCGAGCGAGTGCAACCGCAGAACGTTGCCGACCGCGTCCGCAGCGTGGTCGAAGGCGCTCAGTTCAGCTACCCCGGGGCGACCATCACCGTCGACGCGCCGGAGAACGTGCGAGCGTTGGCGCACGCGACGTTCGAACTCGCGGTGAACGAACTCGTCGACAACGCCGTCGCCTACGGCGGTGACGACGTCGAAATCGAACTCTCTGTCGCCGAGGCCGACGGTGCGGAGCAAGTGGCGGTTCGAATCGCGGACAACGGGCCGGGGCTCCCCGCGCTCGAACGCGAATCGCTCATGTCCGGGCGGGAGTCGCCGCTTCGGCACACGAACGGGCTCGGTCTCTGGTTCGTCCGCTGGACGGTGACGAACAGCAACGGCACGATGGAAATCAGAGACAACGAACCGAGCGGGACGATTATCGAGCTTCGCCTGCCGAAAGCCTGAGTCCGGGTCTGCGTTCGGCCGGCTCAGGCGGCGGCGAAAACAGAGGCGACCGAACCGACCGCCGTCGCCCCGAGCATCACGCCGAGTCCGAACCCGAGAATTCGGGCCATCGCCCGGCGAGCGTCCGCTTCCGTCCAGCCCGTCCCGGTGTCGAGGTGCGCCTGCATCGACTCGATACCGCGGCCGAGCGCGACCGCCCCGGACCAGCCGAGGAGCCCGAACCCGAAGGCGAGCGAGCCGAGCGCGAACGTCGTCTCGACGCCCGCCGAGAAGTCACCGACGACCGGCCGAGCGACCAGCCAGACGGCGGCGACGAGCGCGCCCGCGAGGGCCGCCGTGCCGACGAGTCGGAGCCGAGTCGCCGCCCGTTCGAGCACGGGAGGCGACGCCGCGTCCGTCGGGTCCGGTGGCGCGGACACGGTCGGTCAGTCGACCGCTTCGCGCATCCGCGGGTCCAGCGCGTCGCGCATGCCGTCGCCGAGGAGGTTGAACCCCAGCACGGTGAGCGCGAGGAAGAACCCGGGGAAGAACGACCACCACCAGACGCCGGTGAGCAGGCCCTGACTCACGCCGTTCGAGAGCATGAGCCCCCACGAGGGCGTGCCGGCCGCGGCACCGAAGCCGAGGAACGACAGCGCCGCGAGGTCGATGATAGCCAGCCCGAAGTTGAGCGTGCTCTGGACCGTGATGGGCGCGAGGCAGTTCGGCAGGACGTGTCGAACCAGCACGCGCGGGTCGGCCGCGCCGAGCGCGACCGTCGCGTCGATGTACTCGTTTTCGAGCACGGTCAGCGCGGCACCGCGGACGACGCGGGCGAACCGCGGCGTGTAGACGAGCGTCAGCGCGGCGACCGCCCGCCACAGTCCGAGGTCGTCGGGGAAGATGGCGACGAGCGCCAGCGCCAACAGCAGCGACGGGAACGCGAGCAGCACGTCCATCGTCCGCATGATGACGTTGTCGGTCACGTCGCCGTAGTAGGCCGCGACGATGCCGAGCCCGACGCCGAGGACGGTCGAGGCGGCGACCGTGACGGTGCCGAACAGCATCGCGTACCACGCGCCGTACGCCACCCGCGGCAGGAGGCTCCGCGCCTGTCCGTCGGTGCCGAACGGGTAGTCGAGACTCGGCGGGGCGCGGTTCGGGTTCGTCCCGAGCTGCGACTGCGTGATGACTTCGAGGTCCAAGAACAGCCGCGCGTACAGCGCGATGACCACCATCGCGACGATGATGGCGATACCGGCGAGTGCGAGGCGGTTCGACAGCAGTCGGGAGACGAACGGCGACGCCGTGAGGCGGTCGACGAGCCCGCGCTGGTCGACGTCGGTCGCCGTCTCGTTCGTGGTCGTGGTTTCCGTGCTCATTGTTCGATCCGCGGGTCAAGGATGGAGTAGGTGATGTCGACGCCGAGGTTGACCAGCGTGAACAGGAACGCGAAGGTCAGGACCGTCCCCTGCACGATGGGGTAGTCACCGACCTTGATGGCCTCGACCAGGAGCGTCCCGATGCCGCCGATAGCGAACACCGTCTCCGTGAGTACTGCGCCGCCGAGCAGGCCACCGAACTGGATGCCGATGACCGTGATGACGGGAATCATCGCGTTGCGGAAGCCGTGCTTCAGGACCGTAATCTTCGCGCCTTGGCCCTTCGCGCGGGCGGTCCGCATGTAGTCCTGCCGGATGACCTCCAGCATCGACGAGCGCATCATCCGGGAGATGAGCGCCATCGAGTAGACGCCGATGACCGACGCCGGGAGAATCATGTGGCGGACCGCGGAGATGAACATGTCCCAGTTGCCCGCGAGGAACGTGTCTACCGTGACGAGGCCCGTCACCCGGATGGCCTCGACGTTGTACAGCACCGAGATGCGACCGCTCGTCGGGAGCCACCCGAGCACCTGCGCGAACAGCAAGATGAGAAGCGGGCCGCTCCAGAAAATCGGCACGCTGATACCGGCGAGCGCACCGATGCGAGTCAGGTGGTCCGTGATGCTGTCCTGCTTGACGGCGCTCAGGATGCCGAGCGGGATGCCCAGCGAGATGCCGATGAGCTGCCCGTAGAGAGCGAGTTCGAGCGTGACCGGCAGCTTGTTGCCGAGCACTTCGCGGACCGGGGTGTTCCGCTGGATGATGAAGGACTCGCCGAACTGGAACTGCGCGGCGTCGGCGAGGAAGCGCCCGTACTGCACCCAGATGGGGTCGTTCAGGCCGAGGCTCTCTTCGACCTGCCGGACGAACTCCTCGCTGGCGCGTTCGCCCGCGATGGTGAGCGCCGGGTCGCCCGGCGAGAGATGCAGGATGGAGAAGACGAGCGACGCCACTCCCACCAACACCGGGACGAGCAACAGCAGCCGCTTGAGTACGAATCGTGTGGAAATCATGAAAGTCGAGGGCGCGGTCAGTTCCTCAGTTCAGGCTGACCAGATTGAGGTACGGACCGCTGATGGCGGCGACCTGGAACCCGCTGACGCGGCTGGAGACGCCGCGAAGCTCGTCCGCGTAGTCGAGGTAGACCCACGGGGCCTCGTCGTGTGCGATCTGGTTCGCCTCGTTGTACAGCGACTCGCGCTCGGCCTCGTCGTAGGTGCTCTGACCCTGTTCGACGAGGTCCATGTACTCGCGGTTCGCCCACGCCGAGCGGTTACTGGTGTTGTAGCCTTCGGCGTCGAAGCTGACCCAGTCCTGTCCCTCCGTGAGTTCGCCCTCCTCTACCTGCGGGTGCAGGAGGACGTACATGAAGTTGTCCGGGTCGGCGTTGTCGGTGTACCAGCCGAGGAAACACGCGTCGTGGCGGCCCTGAGCGGTGTATTCGAGGAACGGCCCGAACGACTGCTGGTTGATGTCGACTTCGATGCCGATTTCGCCGAGGTTGGACGCGACGGTCTCGGCGGTCTGAATCGGCGACGGGTTGTAGCCGCGGGGGTTCTGGAACGTCGCCAGTTCGAACGAGAAGCCGTCGCCGTAGCCGGCCTCTTCGAGGAGGCGCTGGGCCTCCTCGGGGTCGTACGGGTACGGGTCGATGTCGTCGTTGTGGCCGAGGACGTTCGGCGGGAGCGGCTGGCTCGCCTGCGTCGCGAAGCCCGAGTAGATCTCGTTGACGATGGCTTCGGTGTTGATGGCGTGGCTGACGGCCTGCCGGACGCGGCGGTCGCGGAACTCCTCGCGGCTCGCCATGTTGAACGCCATGTAACCGATGTTGATGCCCTCGGTGCGGACGAGGTTCGCGTTGCTGGCGTTTTCGACCTGGACGGACGACTGCGCACCGAGCCCGTCGATGATGTCGAGTTCGCCCGACGCGAGCGACTGCGCGCGCGTCGAGTTCTGGCCGATGGTGACGAAGACGACCTCGTCCACGTTCGGCCCGTCGCCCCAGTACTCGGAGTTGGCTTCGAGGCGGATGATCTCGTTCGCGTCGTCGAGGTTACTCAGCTGGAACGGCCCCGTCCCGACGGGGTTCGAACTGAGTTCCGTCCCGTACTCCTCGATGGCGGCGAGGGAGTGCACCGACGCCGCGAACATCGCCAGATTACGCAGGAACGGCGCGTACGACTGGGTCAGTTGAATCGTCATCGAGTAGTCGCCGTCGACCTGAATCTCGTCGATCCACGAGCCGAGGGTGAACGGCCCGTAGGCGGAGACGTAGTCGTCGCCGGCGTAGTACTCGTAGTCGCTGTCGACGAAGCGGCGATAGGTCGCCACGAAGTCCTCGGCCGTGAACTCCTCGCCGTTGTGGAACATCACGCCCTCGCGGAGCGTGATGGAGGCCGTCTCGCCCTCCAGGGAGTACTCGGTGGCGAGGCCCTGGGTCAGCGTGGACTGGCCCGGCTCGAAGTTGATGAGCGTGTCGTAGAGCTGTTCGGTCACCTTGGCGACCTCGCCGCTCGTGCTGTTCTGGAAGTCGAGCGTCGGAGAGTGACTGCCGCGACCGTAGCGCAGGACCGAGTTCGAACCGTCGTCTTCGGTCTGTTCGGTCTGTTCGGTCTGGTCCGTCTCTCCCTCGGTGGTCCCCTCACCGGATTCGGTGGTGGTTTCCTCGCCGCCGCCGGAACAACCCGCCAGCGCGGCCGTCGCCGCAGCGGTTCCCGCGGCCGTCAGGAACCGACGCCGCGAGACGTTATTGCCATCTTGTGACATACGTGTACCTATTGATGTGCCCCTATAAAAATAACGAAGAATCGTCCACGGGAACGAATGACACCGCCGACCTATTCCGGTAAAAATACGAGCCAATCAAAAAACGTCTGACAGCTGACGAGACCCCGTATCGGGGCCTGCTCGTCGTCTATTCGTCGACGAGGTGACACGCCGCGGGGTGCGTCTGTTCACCCAGTTCGGGCGCGTCGCGCTCGCAGACGCTCTCGAATCGCTCGCGGAGGATTTCGCCCGCTTCGTCCCAGTCGTCGGCGACGACGCGTTCGAGCGCGCGGTCGACGACGCCGCGGAGTTCCGGCGACAGCGAGTTCGACAAGTGCGACTCGCGGAGTTCGTCCACGACGGCGTCGGCGTCGGCGGTGCCGCCGTCGGCGCTCACCGCTGCTTCGGCGCTCGGGTCGCCCGCATCGAGTGCGGCGTCGCGGGCGGTCTCGACGTCCAGCGCCTCGCGCTCGACGCGCTGGCGGAGGTCCATCACCTCGCGGTAGGCCGCCTGCTCGATATCGAGGTCGGCCGGCGGGATGACCTGCGGACACCGCGTCCGGAAGTGACAGCCCGACGGTGGATTGATGGGACTCGGCACGTCGCCTTCGAGGATGATGCGGTCGTCGGTCTCGGCGGCCGGGTCGGGCTCCGGAATCGCCGACAGCAACGCCTGCGTGTAGGGGTGTCTCGGGTCGTCGAACAGCTCGTCGGTCGCCGCGACCTCGACGATTTCACCGAGGTACATCACGGCGACGCGGTCGGAGATGTGCCGGACGACGGAGAGGTCGTGCGCGATGAACAGATACGTCAGCCCGAAGCGCTCTTGGAGGTCTTCGAGGAGGTTGAGAATCTGCGCCTGCACGGACACGTCGAGCGCGGAGACGGGTTCGTCGGCGACGATGAAGTCCGGGTCGACCGCGAGCGCGCGGGCGATGCCGACGCGCTGGCGCTGGCCNGTCGAGCGCGGAGACGGGTTCGTCGGCGACGATGAAGTCCGGGTCGACCGCGAGCGCGCGGGCGATGCCGACGCGCTGGCGCTGGCCGCCGGAGAGTTCGTGCGGGTAGCGGTCGTACTGGCCGGTTTCGAGGCCGACCGCGTCGAGGAGTTGGTGGACCCGACGACGCCGGCGCTCGCTGGTGGAGTCGCCCGGCGTGACGCGGACGGTGACGCCCGAGACGACATCACCCTCGCGCTCGACTTCGACCTCGGTCCGGAGGCGCTCTTCGACGGCGACGTCGACCTCGCCGTCCGCGACGGTGACGGTCACGGCGGCGGTGGCGACGCCGTTCGAGGAGCCGACGATGGCGTCGATTTCGTCGCTCGCGGTGACCGAGACGCGCTCGGCGTCGATGCCCGTCACGGTCACGTCGGCCTCGCCGCGCACCTTCGGGTCCGACTCGGGGAGGTCGTGGACGTCGAGCGGCTCGCGGATGGTCTGGCCGACCGTCATCCGGGGGTCGAGCGACGACATCGGGTCCTGGAAAATCATCTGCATGTCGCGGCGCATCGCGCGGAGTTCGTCGCTGTCGAGCCCCGAGAGGTCCGTCCCCGAGAAGACGACGCGCCCGCCGGTCGGCGGCGTCAGATGCAGGAGGCTCCGCCCGGCGGTTGACTTCCCGCAGCCGGACTCTCCGACCAACCCGAGCGTCTCGCCCTCGTACACCGTGAAGTCGATGCCGTCGACCGCCTTCACGCTCCGGTCGTCCGCCCCGAGGAATCGGTCGAGGATGCCGTCGGCCTGTTCGTAGTACTTCTGCATGCCGTCGACTTCGAGCAGCGGCGTGTCGGAGGGCTCGGTGCCCGTCGAGGCCTCGATGGCGTCACCGCCGTACTCGCTGGTGTCGAAGTCGTCGAGGACGCATTTCGAGCGGTGGTCGACCCCGTCGTCGCCGTGTTGCTTGTAGGGTATCTCACCGGAGGTGCACTCCGGCTGGGCCCACGGACATCGGGGGGCGAAGTGACACCCTTCGGGCATATCGATGAGGTCCGGCACGTTGCCCTCGATGGGCGTCAGGCGCTCTTTGTCCTCGCTCGGGAGCGATTCGAGAAGCGTGTACGTGTAGGGGTGCGAGGGGTTGTGGAAGATTTCCTCGACCGGCCCCTCCTCGACGATTTCGCCGGCGTACATGACCGCGACCCGGTCGCACGTCTCCGCGACGACGCCGAGGTCGTGGGTAATCATGAGCACCGACATGCCGAGGTCCTCCTGCAGGTCGTCGATGAGGTCGAGAATCTGCGCCTGAATGGTCACGTCGAGCGCGGTGGTCGGCTCGTCGGCGACGAGCACGCGCGGCTGGCAGGCGAGCGCGATGGCGATGAGGACGCGCTGGCGCATCCCGCCGGAGAACTCGTGGGGGAACTCGTCGACCCGCGCACCGGGTTCGGGGATACCGACCGATTCGAGCACCTCGATGGTCCGCTCGACGATTTCGTCGTCGATGTCGCGGCTGATTCGGGGGAGCAGTTCGCGGACCGCGTTGAACCACGAGTCCTTGCGACGCCCGCCGTACTGGTGGAGTCGCAGGCTCTCTGCGACCTGCTCGCCCACCGTCAGCGAGGGGTTCAGCGAGGTCATCGGGTCCTGGAAAATCATGCCGAGCTCGCGCCCGCGAACGGCCCGAAGCGCCTCCTCGGGGGCGTCGACGAGATTGACCACGTCGCCGTCGACGAAAGCGGGGTTGTTGTACTCCTCACGGAACTCCTCGGCGAGCCGTGCGCTTTCGAGTTCGACCGACCCCGAGACGATTTCGCCGGGGTCGTCGACGAGGCCCATCGCCGAAAGTGCCGTCACGCTCTTTCCGGACCCGGACTCACCGACCAGTCCGACCGTCTCGCCCTCACCGACCGTGAGGTCGAGGCCGTCGACGGCCTTGACCTGACCGCGGCCGGTCGAGAACTGAGTTCGGAGGTCCGAAAGAGAGAGTAGATTCCTCATTGAATGAGAATGACCTGCATGGGGTGAAATACCTTTTCAATTTTTGCCAGTTGATGCACGGCTGTTGACAACACTCACCATCCAGCAATCGCCAGCATGACGCGCGAACGCGAGCGGCAGCGGCGAGAGAAGCCAAAGTTTAGGTAGCGGACTCCGACACCATGCCGCATGGAAGAACATCCGCTCTCGGACGAGTCGGGCACGTGGGAGACGGTGGTCGCAGAGTGCGAGTCGCTCGCCGACGACTATCGGGAGCGAGACTGGACCGTCGTCGTCGCCCTCCCGGGGGACGTGGTTCCGGTCCCCGCCGCGGGCGACGAAGTGGTCGAACACGTCGGGCTCGACGTGGTCGTCGGCGACGACGTGTACCCCGACCTGGAAGCCGCCGTCGAGGGCGCGACGTTCGACGAGTACGAGGCGTTCCGCGCGGTCTCCGGCGGCCTCGTCTACCTCGCGCTCGTCGTCCGCGCCACCGACGACGAAGTCGCCGTCTGTCTCCCCCTGTACTACCGGCTCGCGGAGTCTGAACGCATGTTCTCGCTCCTCGACGCCGGCGAGACGATGCACACGAAGGTCCACCCGCTCGACCCCGACAAGGGCGTCGAGTTCGTCCACGAGGACCCCGACCCGCTGCTCCCGCCGGACTGGGACGCCGACCTCTCGGACGAGTTCGCGTAGTCGTCGGCTCGCTGAACCGCGTTCCGAACGCGGTTAGCCGCCCCCGCATAGACACCGCTTATACTGGAGGTCCGGTTTCTTTCGGATAGCGACGCGAGGCGCGATCCGATGGAACTCGCAGAGGTGGACTCGGCTGTCCTGTTCGGGTTGATTACGATGGTGACGTGGGGGATTTGGATCGTCGTGGGCAACGCCGCCTCCGAGTCCATGGACCCGCGGACCGCCGCCGCCATCTCGTATCTCGTCGCGGCGCTGCTCGCGTTCGGCTTCATCGTCGTGTCGGACGCGTCGCTCGTCGTCACCGCGAGAGGAGGACTGCTCGCCGGGGTGGCCGGGCTGTGTACCGGCGTCGGCCTCATCTCGATGTACATCGGCTTCACTCACGGGTCGACGACCGTCGTCTCGACCCTCGGAGCCATGTACTTCGTCGTCGCGGCCGTCATCGGCGTCGTGGTTCTCGGAGAGAACCCCACCGTAACGAAACTCACGGGCATCGCGTTCGCCGTTCTCGGTATCGTCTTGGTCACCCGTTGAGTCGCGCCTCGGCCCGTGGTTCTGCGGTCCCGCGTCTATTCCTCGCGCCCGTCGTCGGTCTCCTCGTCGTCAATCCCCCCGTCGCCCGCCGCCTCGCTCACCGAAATCTCCGTCTCGCGGTCCCGCCCCGATTCCCGCTGTAACTCCTCGGCCCGGAGTTCGGCCCGGGTGTAGGCGTCGTACACCGCGTAGAGCCACACCGCGGGCGCGAGGAGGAAGCCGATGAGGACCATCACCGAGGCGGTGGCGACGATGAAGCCGACCGCGAAGACGAGGCCGCGTTCGAGTTCGCGGTTGTACAGCTGTCCGAGGCCGGGGAAAACCGCAGACAACACCGCCGCGACGAAGGGATTGCCGCCCTCGAACAGGTCGTCGAGCGCCGAGTCGACCGACGACTTCGGCGGATCGCGCTGCCGGACCCCGCACTCGGGGCAGATTTCGGCGCGCGCGTCGATGACCGCGCCGCAGTCGCGGCAGAACGCCTCGTCCGGGCCGCGTTCGCGAGTCGGGTCGTCCGTGGAGGGCGGTGTCATACCGGCTATCTGTCGGCCGCGAACGTCAGTCCTGCGGCGGTCAAGCGTCGGGGCGACTCGCGACCGCAGCCGAGGGGGGAGTCCCCTCGGGGACCCCGCTCACAGGCAGAACAGAAACGGCTTCATCAGCGCGACGCGGTCGCCGTCTTCGAGTCGCGTGTCGAAGCCGTCGAGGTTCTCGTTGAACACGCCGTTGACGAGCACGCGGGCGTAGGGTTGCGTCTGCTCGCCTTCGGGGTTCTTCCGCCACGTCCCCGGCGGCCGGTCCACCCGCGCCCACCCCCGCGTCGTCGCGTCCGCCTCGCGCTCGGCGATGACGAGGTCGCGCACGTCGTACGCCGCGAAGAACGCCTCAAGGAACGCCCGGAGCGTCTCGCCCTCGAAGGTGAACTCCGTCCGGTGGGTGCCCGCGGCCGACCTGACGTGGCCGGTCAGTTTGACCTCGACGGTCGTCTCCACTCGCTCGGCTGTCGCCGCCGTCTCCGCCCGCTCGGCTGTCGGTATCTTCATGCGTCCTCATACGCGCCGGGAGAGAATGAGCGAGCCCCCGAACACGTTCGACCGCGAAACGAACACCCGGGGAGAACTGTTGCCTGCCGCACATCTAATTCGTCGGCGGGACGATTCAAAGGCGCAATGCGAATCGTTCCAACTCGCCTGTACGGTGCGGTCGTGCATAGCTCAGTGTTCCTCGGTGCGTCCACCATCGCCGAGGTGTTCGTCGCGTCCGCGCTCGCCGGTATCGGGCCGAACGTCGCCCTCGCCGTCGGCTTTCTCATCACCGTCGGTATCTACAACTTCGACAAACTAGCGGACCTCGACGCCGACGAAGAGAACTACGCGGAGCGGACCGCGTTCGTCGCCGCCCACCCGCGGCTGTACGCCGGCTTCTCGGCGCTCGCAGTCGTCGGCGCGCTCTGGCTCGCCGTCCGGCACGGCGGCGTCTACGGGCTCGGGCTGACGCTGTTTCCGGGCGTCGTCGCGGTGTTTTACAGCGCCCCGGTCGTCCCGCTTCCGTCCGTCGACCGGCTCAAGGATATCTTCCTCGTCAACACGGCGTCGGTGTCGCTCGCGTGGGCGGTCCTCCTCGGCTTCGCCCCGCTCGCGGTCGCCGCGACCGCGCCCGAGTACGCCGCGGGCGCGGCCGTCGCGGCGGTCTGGTTCTTCCTCCGCTCGGCCATCTCGGTCGAGGTCCACAACGTCCGAGACGTGGCGGGCGACGCGCAAAACGGCGTCGAGACCCTGCCGACGGTCATCGGCGTCCGCCGGACGCAACTGACCCTCTACGCGCTGGAACTGGTCTCGGTCGGGCTCGTGTGGGCCGCGGCGCGGGTCGGTGTGGTCCCCGCGTGGGCCCCGTTCGCGCTCTTGCCCGCCGTCGCCTACTCGACGTGGATTACGTACGCGCTCACCGAAACGGACCGGTCGGTCGAGCGGCTCTGTACGCTCCGCGACGCGGAGGGTGTGCTGATGGCCGTCGGCGTCGCGGTCGTCGCCGCGGCCGTCGGAACCGGCGGTACGCTCGCGTAACGCGTCGGTCGGAGACGGGACGCTCGAAACCGGCGCGGAGTCGGACCCGGACCGGGACAGCCGGACCCGGTTCTTGAATACTCTTTTGACATATGGTGTATAATTACCGTGGTAGTGACTCCGAACATCGAGTGGAGGGCCGTCGAACAGTTGGTGTTCGGAGGTGCGGTCGGTCCCCAACTACTCACGCAGCCGGTCTCCCTCGTGGTCATCATCATCGGGCTGATGGTCACGTCCGGCGTCGTAAGCGGCTACGTCGCCCTGTTTGCGTGGCAACGGCGGTCGATGCCCGGAGCTATCGGGCTGGGCGTGCTCGCCCTCGCCAGCGGGTGGTGGTCGTCGGGCTACCTCCTCGAACTCGTCGTCGCGGACGTGACACTCAAGCTCACGCTCGCTGACCTCCAGTGGGTCGGCGTGCTCGTGGCACCCATCGCCTGGTTCTTCTTCGCGTTCTCCTACGCCGGCCGGGACCGATTCACCGCTCGACCGTCGCTTTGCGTCCTCTCGGTGCTCCCGGTAATCGGCCTCGTCGCCGTCTGGACCAACTCCATCCACCACCTGATGTGGACGTCGGTCACCGTCGTTCCCGCCGTCGGCCGGGCCATCACCATCCTCCAGATGGAGTGGGGACCGCTGTACTGGATCGTACTGGGATACAGCTATCTGCTGTGGCTCGCTGGCGCGGTCGTCATCCTCCGAACGGCGCTCGATATGCCGGACATCTACCGGTTGCAGGCGACCACGCTCGTCCTCGGGACGCTGATGCCCGTGCTCGGGAACTTCGCCACGACGCTCCTCGAACTGTACGGCGCGGCAATCGACATGACGCCCGCGGCGTTCACGTTTGCGGGGCTCGCCTGCACCGTCGCTATCAGTCGCTACGAGCTCCTCGAATCCCGACCGGTCCCCCGCTGGGTCGCCCGCGAGCGCGTCGTCGAGACGATGGCCGACGCGGTGGTCGTCACCGATACCAAGTGGCGCGTCACCGACGTGAACCGGGCGGCCGCGCGGGTTCTGAACGACACCGCGGACGAGCTCAAAGGCCGCCCCGTCGGCGACGTTATCGATGAGTTCTCGCCCGACCAGCGGGACACGGACCAAGTCACGGTCAGACTCGGGTCGAGCCAGCGGTACTTCGAACTCCGGACGAGCGCCTTCTGCGACCACCACGGCCGCGACATCGGCCACGCGCTCGTTTTCCGCGACGTGACCGACCGCCGGCTGAACCTCCAACAGCTCGAAGTGATGAACCGCGTCCTCCGCCACAATCTTCGGACCGAAGCGAACCTCCTCGAAGGCTACGCCAACCTCGTCTTGGACGACATCGATGGCGGCGAGTTCGACCACGCGCGGGACCACGCAAAGACGCTCCAAGACCACGCGAAAACGCTCGTCAACATCAGCCAGAAAGCGCGAAAGCTCGGTGTGACCCGCGGCAGCGACGGGAACGGCGACGTTCAACTGCNCCACGCGAAAACGCTCGTCAACATCAGCCAGAAAGCGCGAAAGCTCGGTGTGACCCGCGGCAGCGACGGGAACGGCGACGTTCAACTGCACCCCGCGGCCGTCCAGATACGCGCCGCCGCGGACGCCGTCCGCACCGACTTCACCTGTGCGAACGTCCGACTCGTCGAACTCCCCGACCGCGACGTGGTCTGTGCGCCCACGCTCGAACCGATCGTCCGCGAGCTCGTCGAAAACGGTGTCCAACACAACGGGTCGTCGACGCCGGTCGTCTCCGTGACGGCGGGCTGGGAGGACGACGAACTCGTGATTCGAATCGAGGACGACGGCCCCGGCATCAACGCGAGCGAACTCGCCGCCATCGACGCCCACGGCGAGACGCAACTTCGACACGCGAGCGGCCTCGGCCTCTGGCTGGTGAAGTGGGGCGTCGACCAGCTCGGCGGGACGGTCGTGTTCCATCGCCGCGAGGAGGGCGGGACCGAAGTGGTGCTTCGCATCCAGGCGGTTCGAAGCGAGTGACCCGAGTCCGAGAGCACCCGGACTCCACTCGACCGAGATTCCAATTTTGATAACTACACTCGCGGAGAAAGGTCAATTAACCAACTAGTATCGCGGGATTCGAAGCGCTGGAATCGACGGAGAGCGCCCGAAACCGCCGAGATATTCGATTCCAGAAAACCTCATATCTGTGCCACGACGCGGTAAATTCTTAAATACGAACACTCAGCAAAGCACGGTATATGCCTACTCAAGGCGATAACGCCGGGTCGGAGTCGCCCACCCCGACTCTCGAATTCGGTGCATCCCCGACTTCCGGGGCGGCAGGTGCAGTCCCGGCACCCGTCCCCCCGGACGACCCTCGCGCGTGGTACGCGCCGACCGTCCGTTCGCAGTACGAAGTCGCCCCCGATACCGTCGTCACCATCAGCGACGCGGACCACGGCTTCGACTACGCGGTGCGAGAAGCGACGCTCGGCGCGCGCGAGACCGACGCGCTGGAGACCGTCCGCGACCACTTTTCGACGGTCGTCCGCCGGCGACCGCTCACTCGCGAGGGCGCGGTCGGCCGCGCAGAGGCCGGACTCTCACCGAAGTATCGCCGTATCTTCGACCGGCTGCTCGACCTGACGCCGACCGCTCGGAGACGCGTCGAGCGCCACGCGCTGTCCGAACTTCGGCTCCTCGGAGCAGTCACGCCGCTGGCGCTCGACGATAGAATCGAAGTCGTCGACGCCGGCCGCGGCGACGGCTCCGAGCGACTCGTCGTCCACACCGAGGACTTCGCACCGGCGACGACGACGTTCGACTCCGACGTGCCGTTCGCCGACCGCATCGCCGCCGAGCGAATCGACCACTACACCGTCCCCTTCGCCGGCTACGACGTGGACGTGGTAATCTACCGCGACCGACTCCTCGGCGACGACCGCTTCGCCACGAAGTACGCCGTCCTCGAACCGGACCTCGTGCCCGGCGACGCCGAACTCATCGAGGAGTGCAAAGAGCGAATCTGGGAGGCGAACGTCAACGACGTGGTCGCCGACCGCATCGAGTTCGTCCGCGACCGGGCCCGCGAGTTCCTCTCGCGGCGGCTCACCGCCCGCAACACCCGTGCGTGGGTCGACGCCACGAGCTTCCGGGTCCGCGCCGCGCTCTCGGAGTACGGCCTCGCGCTCCCGCCGGTCGACCGCCGGTTCGCCGAGGACCGTCTCGACGACCTCGTCTACTACGTCCTCCGCGACTACGTCGGCGAGGGCGTCCTCACCGTTCCCATCCGCGACCCCCACCTCGAAGACGTGGAAGCGAACCGCGTCGGCGAACGAATCAAAGTCATTCCGCGGGCGGACGTGACCGGCCACGGCGGCCTGCGGGTGCCGACGAACCTCGTCTTCGAAGACGAGACCGAGTTCACGAACGTCGTGACCCAACTCGCCGCCGCCGACGGCGTGGAGCTGAACGCCTCGAACCCGAGCGCGAAGGTGAACCTCCGACCCGGCGCGGTCGGCGGCGACCCCGCGTCGGCCGACACCGACGAGACGATTCGCTGCGCCGTCGCCCTCCCCGTCATCTCCGAGGGCGGCCCGCACGTCTCGATTCGCAAGCAGACCGGCGACGTGCTCACGCCGGTCGACCTCGTCGAAAGCGGGTCGGTCTCGACCGAACTCGTCACGCTGCTGTGGCTCTGTTACGAACACCACCGCGTCGTCCTCTTTTCCGGCGCGACCGGCGTCGGCAAAACCACGCTGATGAACGCGCACATGCCGTTCGTCCCCTACGACCACCGGCCCATCAGTATCGACGAGGGCTCCCGGGAGGTCCATCTCCCCCACGAGACGGGCGTTTCGTTGACGACCCGCGACCACGAGTCCGAGTTCAAGCGCGTCACGATGGCCGACCTGATGACGGAGGCGAACTACCTCAACCCCGACGTGGAGGTCATCGCCGAAATCAACACGCCCGAGTCGTTCGCCACCTTCGCCGAGACGCTCAACACCGGCCACGGCGTCATCGGCACGACCCACGCCGCAGACATCGAGACGCTCGTCAACCGCGTCATCGAACAGGGGCTCCCGCCGTACCTCCTCCGCGAACTCGACCTCGTCGTCTTCCCGCACAAAGTCGACGGCGAGCGGTACGTCTCCGAAGTCGTCGAACTCGTCCCTGAGTCCGAGTACGACGAAACGTGGGGTCGACGCGGCGTCATCGAGAAGGACGGGCGCACGCTCCACTGGAACACGGTCGGCCGCCGGACCCCGGACGGCTCGTTCGACCTCTCGTACGAACACCCGCAGCTGGGCGACGACCACCGGCGCGTCGGCGTCCGACTGTTCCACCGCATCGCCGAGGCCACCGACCGCGACGTGGAGGCCGTCGAGCGCGAGTTCCACCGAAAACACCGCTACGTGGAGTACCTCGTCCGCGAGCAGATAACCGACGTGGACCGGCTGTTCGGCTTCCTCTCGGACCTCCGGACCGACGAGGCCGCGACGGTCGAGCGCGTCCGCCGACGGATGGCCGAGCGGGATTCGGCCGGCGGAGACAGCGCCGCCCGAGGCGGGGTGGACGACCACACTCACCACCGCGACCGCGACGACGAGGCCGACCCGTGACCGAGTTCGACGCCGGAGCCGACGAGCGACGGGTCGGCCGCGTCCGCTCGCTTTCGGTCCTCGACAGGGCGCTGTACGCGCTGTTCGCCCGCCACGTCGACGCCGGGCGACACGACCGGGACCGCCGCCGCTACCGCGGCACCGACATGCGGATGAGCTTCGACCTCTATCTCGCCCGCGCCTACGGCCTCGCGTGGGCGACCGGTCTGTTCGTCGCGTTCCCGACGGTGCTCGTCGCGCTCGCGGTTCCGGATTCGACGGTCGACGCCGTACTCGACGTTCTTCGGGCGGCGCTCCCGCTTTTCGAACACGTCCCGATACCCGTGGTTCCGCGGCTTCCGGTGGTCGGGGCGTTCGCACTCGCGGTCGCGGTCGCGACGCGGCGTGTCGTCCTCGCCGTCGCCGGGCAGTACCTCGGCTGGCTGGCGACCGCGCGGCGAGAGAACATCGAGCGAACGCTGCCCGGCGCGGTCCGCTACCTGCACGTCCTCTCGTCGGGGAGCGACGGCCCCCGCGGGATGCTCCGCCGCGTCGCTGAAACCGACGCTTACGGCGAGACGGCAATCGCCTTCCGGAGCGTGCTCAACACCGCCTCGCTGACCGGTAACGTGAACGAGGGCCTGCGGCGCGTCGCCCGCGACACGCCCTCCGAGGGGATGCTCGCGCCGTTTCTCCTGAAGTTCCGCGAACACGCCGGACAGGGCAGCGACGCGCTCCGGAACTACATGCGGATGGAGAGCCGGATGCTCGGCCACCGACAGGACCGCGCCCGCGAGCGCGCCGAGGGCTTCCTCGAACTGCTCGCCGAACTGTTCATCGTCCTGCTCGTCCTCCCCTCGTTGCTCGTCATCGTCCTCACGGTGATGAGCGTCATCGCGCCCGGCCTCTCCGCGCCGGTCGCCACGCCGCTCGGCCAGACGACCACGCGCGGCGTCGTCGTCTATTCGAGCGCCGCGTTCATCGTCGGCGTCGGGCTGGGCGCGAGCGTGCTCGTCGCCGGACTCCGACCCCCGGACCAGTCCGTCGAGTACGACCGGCCGGCCGGCGCGTTCCGCGTCCTCGACTCGGCGCTGTCGAATCCGGCCAGCGCGGCCGTCGTCTTCGTCTTCTCGGGGCTCGTCGTGGCCGGCGTCGCCGCGTTCGTCGGTGCCGACGCCGTGGGTGTCGCGCTCGCCGGCTACGTCGCCTACGCGGCCCCGGTCGGACTCGTCGGCGTCCGTCGCGCCCGTCTGGACGACGCGAAGGACCGCGAACTGAAGGATTTCGTCCACGCCGTCTCCGGCCACGTCAACCTCGGTCGACCCTTCGGTGAGGCGGTCGAGCGCGTCGGCCGCGACGTGGACCTCGGCCCGCTCGATGCGGACGTGGCCGACCTCGCGCTCAACCTCCGCTTTACCGCGCCGAGCTCCGGCACCGACGTGAACCTCCGGACGGCCGCGTTGGCGCGGTTCGTCGACCGCGTCGGGACGCCCATGGCCGAACAGACCATCGGCCTCGTCGTCGGCGCGCTCGACGGCGGCAGCGATACCGGGACCGTCTTCGACACGCTCCAGACCGAAATCGGCCGCCTCTACCACGAAAAGCGCGCGCTCCGCTCGGGGCTGCTCGTCTACGTCGCGGTCGGCTGGACGACCGCGCTCCTCGTCGTCGGCATCACCGTCGCCGTCAACGTCCACGTCTTCGACGGCTTCGCCCAGCTTTCGACGCTCTCGACCGGCAGGTCGTTCGCCATCAACGCCGGCGCGGTCGACCTCGAACGCGACCGCTACCGGATGTACGTCGTCACGCAGGCGACGATGCTCGCCTCCGGCTGGTTCGCCGGCACGGCGAGCCGCGGTCGGTACGAGGCGTTGCTTCACTCCGCCGCGCTCGTCGTCGCGTGCTACCTCGTCTACGCCGGGGTGGGCCTGATATGAGCGCCACCCGCGGCCAGGCGAACGTCGTCGGCGTCGCGCTCCTGCTCGGCGTCGGCGTCGTCGCCATCGGCCTCCTGACCGCCAGCGTCGGCGGACTCGTTGACGCCCAGATAGCGAGTGCGGACGCTGACGCCGCCGCGGACGGCTTCTCGTCGTTCCGAGACGGCGTCGTCGCCGCCGCGAACGACAGCTACCCGGTTCGCGTCACCGACGGCGACCTCTCGCGGGTGAACAGGACGGTCCGAATCATCTCGGAGACGAGGCCGACCAGGACCTACGACGCCGACGGGTACGTCGCCGACCTCGGCGGCCATCGGGTCGCGTTCGTCGGCGGCGCGGTCGTCCGCGGCACCGGCGATTCCGCCGCGCTCGTCACGCCCGTTCCGGTGGCGTTCGCGGGCGACGCGGCGTTTCTCACGGTTCCCGTCCTGACCGCCGATGCCACCGATGGCGGTGGGCTCGGGTCGGGTGCGGCGCTCCGAACGCAGACGACGCGAACCGTGACCGACCTCCCGGCCGACGGGTACGCCGTCGCCGTCGAGACGGCGACCCCCGACGCGTGGGAGCGAGCGTTCGAGCGCCGCAGTTTCAACACGACTCGAACCGACTTCGACGGCGACGGCACCGAGAGCGTCGTCGCCACCGTCCCCGACGAGCGGACGCTCACGGTCGCCCGATACGACGTTTCGGTGGTGATTGACCGTGGCTGACGTGGCTGACGCGTCCGAGCCGTCGTCGGTCGCCCCCGACGACTCCGGGCCGGTGACGCCCGCGACCGGCGGTCGAGCCGCCGAGCGCGCCGTGGTCCCCGTCGTCGGCAAGGCGCTCGAAGCCGCAATCGTCGTGCTGTTCGTCGGACTCTTGACGACGGTGCTGTTCGGCGGCGTCGTCCCCGACCACCGCGCCGCGGTCGGTCACGAACTCGCCGACCGAACGCTCGCGGCGGCGACGGAGCAGGTCGAGACGACCGCCGTCGTCCCCGAGTCGGCGGTCCGCGGGTCCAGACGAGTCGACGCGGAGCTCCCGCGAGCGATTCGCGGGAGTTCCTATCGAATCGCGTACGTCCCGAACGCCACGCTCGCGACCGACCCGAACGTGACCGCGCCGGCGCTCGTCCTCGACCATCCGAACGACGCGTTCGACCGGCGACTCCCGGTGATGCTCCCCGACTCCGTGAGCGTCTCGGGCGCGTGGGACAGCGGCAACGACTGCGTGGTGCGCGTCGTGGTCGATGACGACGACGGGACGACGCTCGAACTCGCGAACGGGAGGGCGGATGCGTAGTCACGGCGCGGCGCGCGCACAGACGACGCTCGCCGGACTCGCAGTGGCGCTCGTGCTCGTGACCGCGGTCACGGTCGGGGCCGTCGCCGCCGCCGACCGACTCCTCGCGGACGCGGCCGGCGAGTCGCTCGAACAGCACCGCGCCGAGAGCGCCGCGGACGCGCTCCTCACGGAATCCCCGATTACGTGGTCCGACAACGGAAGCGACGCCGTCGACCTCACGCTCGCGAACGAGACGAACGCGACCGTGCTCGCCGCCGCCGTCCCGCCGCTCCGCGGCGCCGCGTTCCGCGTCCGAGTGGACGGGCGGACCGTCGCCGAGCGGGGTGACCCGTCGAGCGGCTACACGGTCGGCCGCGGCGCGGTCGGCGTCGACCGGCGGACCGTTCGCAGGTCGATTAACCTCTCGGCGGAGCCCAACACGACGCTCACCGGGCGGACGAACCGCACTCGACTCGACGTGAATCCCGCGCCGAACACGACGGTGCAGACGATTTGGGTCGACGACAGGGTCGCACTCCACCAACCGGCCGGAATCGAGGGGGAACACGTCGTCGGGGTATCGTCTCGCCCCGACCACGAGGTCCGCGTCGAAACCACCGGCGACGAGCCGTCCGGGAGCGTCGACGTGTCGGCGACGGCGTTCGATGCGACGGTCGTTCGAATCGAGGTGACCGTGGATGCGTGACCGATGCGGAGAGCGCTCGCGGCGGTTGCGTCGGCACTGCGCGGCCGCCGACAGCACCCGAACGGACGACCGCGGACAGCTCTCGCTGACGGTCGTCGAAGCGGCCGTCGCGACGCTGTTCGTCCTCGCCGTTGCGGCGGGGTTCGCGCTCGTGCCGTCCGCCCCGACCGCCGAGTCGGACGCGCTGGCGCGGCAGGCGACGGACGCCGCGTCGCTGGTGGGGTCGGTCCCCGCCGAGGGCCCGGGAACGCTTCTCGGCGTGGCCTGCGGGTCGCCGGCGGAGTTCGACGACCGAGCGGCGCGGCTTCACGAGGTCGCCGCGGCGGGGCTCCCGAACGGCGCGTTCGTCTCGCTCCGAACCGAAGTCGGGTCGGTCGGGAGACCGCCGCCGGAGACCGCGCGGGTGAGAACCGCGACCGCCGTGGTCCCGCGTTGTACCGCGACGCTGGAGGTGTGGTACCCGTGAGCCGATTCAGCCGCGGTTCGAGCGACGCCGCCGCCTCGGGCGACGACCGCGGCCAGTTGGTGCTCGTCTCCGGAGCCGTCGTCGTCGTCGCGCTACTCACGCTCCTCGTCGTCCACGCGCAACTCGGGTTCGCCGGGGTAACCGAAACGGCCGAGGCACCGCCGCTGGACGATATCGTCGAGACGACCGAAGACGCAGTCGAACTGGCGACCGCGGGCGTCGCGGGTCGATACGACTGGGCGGAGCGAGACGCCGCAGTCGCGGACTTTCGGTCGCGACTCAACCCCGCGCTGACGAACGTCGAACGCGCGCGCCCCGGCGGCGTAGCGTTGACGACGAACGACTCGGCGGCCTCCGGGTGGGCGCTCAGGAACTGCCCCGACGGTCCGTCTCGGGAGTTCGGGCCCTGCGTCGCCGACGACGGCGTCGTGGTCCAAGAGCGCGCGGGCGAGACGACCGTCGTCGCCGTCCTCGTGGACGTTCGCATCGCCACGCCGCGGTCGCGGACGGACCTGACGGTCGCCGCGCGCCCGAACTGAACCCCATCGGCTCGGGTCGTCGCGCACCCCGATGGAGACCGGTCTATCGAGGCCGTACGTTGACAATCAATATTCTGTCTAATTCTGAAAAATATATGGAAATAGACTGTTCAAAAGGAAAGCACCGAACAGACACAGACCGGGCATGAAACATCCATAAAAAGCCCATTATCGCGGACTCAATAGAGGATACTAGTTTCCTCCGCATTGATGGCGTATCGAACTTCAGTTAGCCAAATATCGGCGTTTTGTGGGCCACATATCGATATTTTCGCCTTTCACCCTCCGAGAGAGTCGTTCCCCCTCCGACTCAAATCTATCAATTTTTACTATATCGAAGAAATTTGGTAAGTATTGTTCTGTCTCGGGTGTGGAGCGACTCCGCGGCCGTGTCGGTCGGGTGTGCCTCCGGCCGACTCGAAGCGACTCAGTACGACAGCGTCCACTGGCGGTCGATGAGCCAGTCGTCCAACTTCCCGAGCGGGTCGTCGTCGACGTGCGTGCCGTGGCTCACGAGCACCGTCTCGATGTCGTAGTCGAACAGTTTGACGAGGTTCCGCTCGGCTTCCTCGTGGCTCAGGTCGTTGAACTGCGCCGCCGGCGGGACGAGGAACCCCGGCGGGAGGCCGCGGCGGTCCGACCCCTCGACCACGTCGCCGGCGATGAACACGCCGTCGTCCTCCAACAGCAGGCCGCTGTTTGCGACCGTGTGGCCCGGCACCTGCACGATTCGAATTCCGCCGGCGAGCACGTCGTCGTGGCGGAAGTGGCGGTCGGCATCGATGTCGAGCGCGTCGTAGAAGCCCTTCGCGCCGCCGGGGACGAGCAGTTCGGGGTCGAACGCATCCAACACGGCGGGCGTCCCGCCGAAGTGTCCCTCGTCGCCGTGGGTGATGACGAGTCGGTCGACACCGCCGAACTCCGACTCCAGCACGGACACTAACTCGTCGCCGTCGTCGGGGAATGCCGCGTCGACGAGCGTGGTCGTTCCGGCCGGTCGGTCTTCGATGACGAACACCCGGACGTGGTCGAACTGTATCGTGTACACTCCGTCTGCGACATCTGTCACTGTCATGCGCGGTCGAGACTACGGCGAGTCGCGATAAAAAGGGAGACGCGCGTTCTCACGCGCGTGCAACGCGGCGTTCCGAAGCCGAGCCGACGAGCCTGCGCGGCGGCGCTCCGGGCAGACTCGCGCCCCGACGGGCGCTACTCCTCGTCTGCGAGGGTCGAAACGACCGAGCACGACGCGTTCAGGAGAATCGACTGAGCGACGCTTCCGAACAGCATCTTTCCGGTGCGCGAGCGGCGTCGCGGACTCACCACGATGTAGCTCGCGTCCTGTCCGTCGGCGTACTCGATGACTTCGTCGGCCGGGTTGCCGACGAGTCCCACCGTCTCGTACGGGACGTCCAGTCCCGACACGGAGTCTTCGGCCATCTCGGCGGCGGCCGACCGAATCTCGTCCATATCCTTCGGCTCCTCGGCCTGCGCGCTCGTCAGCCCGAGGTCGATGAACTCCGAGCGGGTCAGCGCGTGGACGACGTGGACCGCTTCGTCGAACGCCGCCGCCAGCGATGCGGCTTCCGAGACAACGTGTGCTGATCGACCTGACCGGTCGACTGCTGCAACAACGACCATACCAGCGTGTACCACGGTGGGATATAATATCGTTTCGCCGAATCTCATTCGGAGCGACCGCCGAGCGCCGCGTCGACGCGATTTGCGGTTTCGGTTCGCGGTCTCGACAGCCAACGCGACACGTGAATTCGACCGTCGAATCGGGTCATTTCAACAGTATCGTAACTAAACCGAAATCGACCGAATTCCATTACAGCACTACGTCCGTAATTCCGGTCCGAGTGGAACGAAAAATACCCCTGTCTTTCAACATCCTCGAAACAGAGCCGATCAGTTCAAGCGGGTCGCCCGCGACATCGACGCCGTCGCGTGGGGTGTAAGAGACCGGAGTGAACAGAATGGAATCGGGAGCCGACAACGCTCCGCCAGCCGTCGTGAGCCGTCTCGGTGTTAGCCTCGGGCGCGCGCCTTGCCGGCTGTCGAAGCACCGCACGCGTCGCGAGCACCGAGCGGTGCGCCGCTCGGGTGCGACCCACGGGAGAAATCAGACGGGGAACGAACGCGGCGTGAGAAAAGCGTCGAGGGTGGCGGCGTTACGCGTTCGCGCGAATCGAGCGCACCGCGGGGAGCGCAATCGCACCCAGACCGAGCAGGATGATGACGAGGGCGATGGGACTCGTGAGGAAGATGGTCGGCGACCCGCCCGAGAGGACGAGCGACCGGCGGAGGTTCTCCTCAGCGATGGGCGCGAGGATGAGCCCGAGCACCATCGGTGCCAGCGGGTAGCCCCGGAGCCGCATCGCGTACCCCAACACGCCCGCGCCGAGCATGATCCACGCGTCGAAGACGTTGCCGCGGAGGGCGATCGCGCCAATGACACACAGCACGAGGATGACGGGCCAGATGTGGGACTTCGGGATGTTGATGAGGCGCGCCCAGTAGTTCGCGCCGAGCATGCCGAAGATGAGGATGAACACGTAGATGAGGAGGAACCCGACGAAGATGGTGTACAGCAACACCGGCTCCTCTTGGTACAGGCCCGGACCGGGGTTCACGTCGTGGACCAACAGCGCGCCGATGAGGATGGCGGAGACGGAGTCGCCCGGGATGCCGAGCGTCAGCGTCGGAATCAGTGCGCCGCCGGTGCTCGCGTTGTTCCCGGACTCGGCGGCCGCGACGCCGCGAACGTTCCCTTCACCGAACGACGGGACGCTGTCTTTGAGCCAGCGGGTGGCCTCGTTGTACGTGATGAACGCGGCGATGTCGCCGCCCGCGCCGGGAATCGCGCCGATGAACGACCCGAGGATGCCCGACCCGACGCTGACCGGCGCGATGGACCGCAGGTCGGAAAGCGAGGGGAACACGCCGGTTATCTCCTGGTCGACGCGGTCGTTCCCGCTGTTGATGCCCTGGGAGTACTTGCGAAGCCCCTCGGCGATGCCGAAGAGGCCGATCATGACGGCGATGAACTCGACGCCGGTGAGCAGTTCGGGGATGTCGAACGTAAACCGGTGGAAGCCGGTCACGGGGTCGATACCGACCGTCGCAACGAGCATCCCGAGCAGACCCGAGACCATCCCCTTGGTGAGCGAGTCGCCGCTCACGCTGGCGATGATGGTCAGCCCGAAGAAGGCGAGCGCGAAGAACTCCGGCGAGCGGAACCGGAGGGCGGCGTCGGCGATGACCGGCGAGAAGAACATCAGCGCGAAGACGCTGATGACGCCGCCGACGAACGACGCGATGGTGCTCACGCGAATCGCGCGACCCGCCTCGCCCTTCTGGGAGAGCGGGTGGCCGTCGAAGATGGTCGCCGCCGCCGACGGGGTACCCGGCGTGCGGATGAGAATCGCCGGAATCGACCCCGCGTACACCGCGCCGCCGTAGATACCCAACAGGAGAATCATCCCCTGACTCGGCTCCATCGTGAAGGTAAACGACAGCAGGACCGCGATGGTCATCGTCGCGGTCATCCCCGGAATCGACCCCATGAGGATGCCGAGGAAGATACCGCCGACCATCAACAGGAGGATAAACGGGTCAGCGAGGTTGACGAGCGCCTGCCCGATGTATTCGACGACCATCAGAAGGTCACCACCAGCGGGAGCTGCGGCAGCAGTCGAGACACCGGGACGATACCCTCAGGGAGGCGAACGAGGAAGATGCGGCCAAAGATGTAGAACAGCGCGATGGGGAACCCAATCGACAGCACTGCGAGCAGCAGCTTCGAGTGGATGTTCGAGTAGTAGAGGACGACCGGCATGAACACCATGGTCGACACGAGGAACCCGAGGAGTGGCATCACGAGTACGTACGCGACGAGGAACCCCGCGACGACGGCCGCGGGCTTGAAGTCGAACTCCGAGATTTCGAGCTCCGTCTCGGACCCCGTCAGCACGTCGATGCCGGCGAAGAAGATGATGCCGACCGACACCGCAATCGGGAAGAACGACGGCCCGACGCCGTCACCCGACGGGAACTGGCTCGCAAAGAAGATGACGACGGCCGAAAACAGGATGAAGAAGACTGACAGCGGACTTGAACGAACGCTCTCCAAGCCGATTCTATCCAAGACGGCCCCGACTTTCTGAATCACCATTATTTGTTCTGCCTCGTGGTATGATACCAAGCAATCGTATGTAATAAACATATTGGTCTTTACCCGCCCGTTCGGGGCTGAAAGTCACGATTTCGACACGAGGACTATGTACGGTCGAGACTATCGTCCAGCCACCGTCGGAGACCGCCAGCGAGACTGGACAACCGCACACTGAAGCGTGGCTCGGCGGGCGGGCGGTACGGTAGCGAAGCCGACATGTTCGCGGGCGACAACGCCGGTTTTCGCGCCCATCGATAGAATTAACCAGCGCTGCGAACTACCGTTCCATCGGAATGAGTGTCAGCAACGTCACCGAGGGTATCGACCAGATTCAGTTCGAACACGTCCGGGTCCTCGTCCTGAAGGACACGCCGACGGGGAAGACGACGCTCGTGGACACCGGCTTCGACGAGGACGGCGAGGAGCTCGTCGAGATTCTGGAGCGGGAGTACGGCGGCGTCGACCGCGTCATCATCACCCACGGCGACCACGGCCACCACGGCGGCCTCCCGTCGGTGATGGAGGCGTTCGACCCCGAACTCGTCGCGTCGGCCAACGAGTCGAAGCTCCACGAGGCCATCGACTACGAGCCGGACGTGACGTTCACCGACGGCGACCTGCTCGACGGGAACATCCGCGTCATCGAGGTGCCGGGCCACACGAAGGCGACCTCGGCGCTCCTGCTCGAAGACCGCGGCATCCTCATCTCCGGAGACAGCCTCGACGGGGCCGACCGCGCGGGCCTCCCGGCCGGTTATCTGCTCCCGCCGCCGGCGCTGTTCAACGACGACCACAAGGCCGCCGAAATCAACCTCTACGACCTGCTCCAGTACGACTTCGAGACGCTGCTCGTCTTCCACGGTTCGCACGTCTTCGAGGACCCCAAGGGCAAGCTCGACGACTTCCTCGTCGAGCGCGAGTGGGACCCCCGGCCGGAGTGACCCCGTCCCGTCGAACCGAGCGGCACCGGCGGTGTCACGATTCCCGATAGCCCACTTCGCGGCATGCTTTTCTGACGACCGACTGCGAAGCGGTCGCTCTGGACCCGGTCCGGCAGAGACAGGCGAGTGGTGAACGAGCCGTGGTGTGAAACGAGCCGTGGCTGAGAACTGAACGGCGGCTATGAAACGATGGCTGAGGGTGACTGCGAGCGAGACGGAATCGGTCGCCTTACTGCCGAAGGACCGAAACGTCGAACACCGGCTTGCAGGTCTCGCCGGCGAGGAACGCCTCGAAGGCGTCTTCGGACTCGGTGAGTCGGAAGCGGTCGTCGAGGAACGTGGCGTGGTCCACGTCGCCCGAGCCGATGAGTCGGAACGCCCGCTCGAAGTCCTCGAACGTCGCGCCGTAGGTACACTGGAGGTCGACCTCTGCGCGGACGAGCGGCGTGAACTCCATCGTGGTCTCGCCGGTCTGGCCGACGAGAACTATCTGGCCGCCCTTGCGGACCTGCTCGACCGCCATCGGCAGGCCCGACGGGTGGCCGGTCGTATCGAACACCACGTCGAAGCCGACGCCGCCGGTCAGCTCGCGCTGGGTCGCGCTCAAGTCGTCTTCTTCGATGTTGACCGCGGGGTAGCCGAGTTCCTCCGCCAGCGGCAGTCGGTAGTTCGTGTCCCGACCGACGCCCGCGACGACGACTTCAGCGCCCTGCGAAGCGGCTACCTGCGCGCAGAGCAGCCCGATGGGACCGGGACCGGCGACGAGCACTCGGTCGCCGGCTTTGACCCGGGAGTTCTGAATGACCGCACGCGTGCAGATCGCCGTCGGTTCGACGAGCGCCGCGTGCTTCGGTTCGACGTTCGACGGGACCGACTGGAGCGCCGACTCGGGGACGGCGATGTAGCCGGCGTACGCCCCGTCGAGGTCGATGCCGGTCAGGACCGCGTTCTGACAGATGCTCTCCTCACCGATTTGGCACTGGAAACACTCGCCGCAGCCGCGAATCGGCCGCTCGACCACGCGCTCACCGACGGAAAACCGGGTGGCGTCGTCGCCGCGTTCGACCACGCGGCCCGTGTACTCGTGGCCGATGACCGTCGGCATGTTCATCCGCTCGAAGGCGGACTTGAACTTGTAGATTCCCGCGTCGCTCCCGCAGAGTCCGGCGTAGTCGACTTCGATGAGGACCTCGTTGGACGCCGGTTCGGGTGTCTCGACGTCGACGAGTTCCATAGCTCCGGGCTCTCGGCTCGTTTTGGCTAACCCGCGCATACATCTCCTTGAATACCGCCGGGGTATAAATCTACGCTCTTGGGGGAGAAGCTTGCGGGCAACGGTCGACACGAACGCGAGCCGTCAAGCGATGTCGCGAGCGCGAGTCCCCGCGAACCCTCCCGTTTCGGCCGGCGCTCGCGGGCGCGCGAAATCGTTCAGAACTGCACCGCGGTATCGACCGTCGCGCCATATTCGGAGCGACCACAATGCTTATTGTATGGATTGTTCAAACATTCGGGTACAATGGGAGACGACACCATTAGCAATCGGAGTGGACGGAGCGCGCTGAACAGACGGAACTTCATCAAGGCCGCCGGCGTCGGCGGGGTTGCGCTCTCGGCCGGCTGTCTCGGCAGCCTCTCGGGAGAGCAAGAGTGGCCCTCCCGTCCGGTCGAGGTTATCTCGCCGTGGTCCGCCGGGGGCGGAGCCGACCGAACGAGCCGCGCGGTCGCAGACGCGGCTGAGAACCACACCGATGTCTCGTGGAACGTCAGCAACCAGACCGGTGGCTCCGGCTCGGTCGGGATGAACGCGGCGGCCAACGCCGAGCCCGACGGGCACACCATCGGCTGTACTGCCCCCGAGATTGCGCTGTTCGAGCACCTCGGTATCGCCGACCTCAGCCCCGACGACATCACGCCCATCATGCAGTACACCGAGTTCCCCGCGGCGCTCGTCGTCAGCGAGGACGCCGAGTTCTCCACGCTCGACGAGTGGATCAGCTACGGGCAGGACAACACCCTGCAAATGGCGAACTCCGGGTTCGGGTCGTCGTGGCACATGGCGGCGGCCGGCATCGCCAGCGAGGCCGGCGTCAACGTCGAGCACATCTCCTACGAGGGTGCCGCCCCGGCCATGACGGCCGTCGTGAACGGCGAAGTCGACTGTACCGCGGTCGGCGCCGCCGAGGTCGCCCCACAGGTCCAAGACGGCGGACTGTCCGCCCTCGGCGTGGCGTTCGACCAGCAGGTCGAAGCGCTCCCGAACACGCCGACGCTCCAGGACCAGGGTCTCGACATCTCCATCGGCTCGTGGCTCGCGCACTTCGCGCCCGCCGGCATCGACGACGAGCTGAAACAACAGCTCGCCGACGTGTACAGCGCCGTCTACGAGGACGACTCGTTCGTGGAGTTCATGGAGAACAACAACTTCATCCGCGTCGAACGCGGCCCCGACGAGCTTCAGGACTTCCTCGACCAGCAGTACGAGTTCTACGGCAACCTCGTCGACGAACTCGGCATCGAAGAGCAGTAACGTCGCCACCGCCGCCATCGAATCCCGTTCCCCGCGACAGAGGCACCCGACTCGACACGTACCCGCGCCCTTCTCTTTTCGTCGGCTCCACACCGCGAGCGGCGGCGGTCCTCACAGCGCGCCCGCGACCCGCGACGCGGACCGCAAGCGTTCGACCGACCGATAGTTTAACGTGAATCGTCCGCATCGGGTCGAGTATGCACACGATAGAGCCCGACGTAGAGCGACCGGACCGCGAACTCGTCGAGGCGTTCGAGGAGATTCCGAGCACCATCGTCTCCGACGTGACCGGCAACATCGGACTGACCATGGACGCCGGCCTGCGCCCGGCCTACGACGGCGTCGAGATGGCCGGGACCGCAGTCACGGTGAAGGCCGCGCCCGGCGACAACCTCATCATTCACAAGGCGATTACGCTGACCGAGCCGGGCGACGTGCTCATCATCGACTGCGACGGCTACACCGACACCGGCCACGTCGGCGAACTGATGTGCACCTCGTGTCAGGCGAACGGGCTCGCCGGACTGGTCATCGACGGCGCGTACCGCGACAGCCGCGAAATCGCCGAGATGGAGTTCCCGGTGTACGGCCGCGGCGTCAACCCCCAAGGGCCGCTCAAGCAGGACCCCGGCTCCATCAACGTCACCGTCTCCGTCGGCGGCGTCAGCGTCGACCCCGGCGACATCGTCATCGGCGACGACGACGGACTCGCGGTCATTCCCCGCGAGGGAGCCGAGGAAGTCCTCGAACGCGCACACGAGAAGCTCAGCGCCGAGGATTCCGTCCGCGAGGAAGTCCTCGAGGGCGAGTACCTCTACGAGCTCAACGGCTACGACGAACTGTTCGAGAACCTGACCATCGTCGGTCCCGAAGACTCGATTCAGTAACGTCACCGAAGACGCGGCGAGCCGCGACGACGACCGACTCGAACAGTCCGCACGTCGACTGGCATGCCACCCGGCGACCCGCGTTTTTTGCGAGCATCCGACCCGTGGCGAGCGACGCCTCGACCCGTGACGCGGGTAGCCGAGGCGTTTGCCACCTCGAGCTCCAACATCGTTGAAACGAATCGGTGCTATTAGGGACGCGGTGGCCCATCGTCAAGTCATGACGAACTCCACCGGTTCGGGCTCGCGGCGGATACAGAGCGTCGAACAGGCGTTCGACATCATCCGATATCTCCGCGAAGTCGACGGCGCGACGCTGTCGGAGACCGCCGAGGACATGGGGCTGCCGGTCAGCACGGCGCACATCCATCTGGCGACGCTCGTGGACACCGACTACGTCGTCAAGGTCGGAAGCGAGTACCATTGCAGCCTGCGGTTCCTCGAGATGGGCGGGGCGATGCGCGACAGGATGGCGCTGTACCGGGTCGCCAAGCCGGAACTCGACGAACTGAAAGAACAGACCGGCGAGCACACCAACGTGACCGTCGAGCAAAACGGGTTCGCCGTCCAGCTCTACAAGGCCCAGAGCCCGGAGTCCATCGACGACGACGCGCCGCTCGGCGACCACCTCTACCTCCACTCGACGGCGACGGGAAAGGCGATGCTCGCGGAGCACTCGCGGGACGAGGTCGACCGCATCGTCGACCGCCGCGGCCTCCCGGCCCTGACCGACGCCACCATCACCGACCGCGAGGCGCTCCACGAGGAACTCGAAGCGATTCGCGACCGCGGCTACTCCATCAACCGCGGGGAACACTACCCCGGCGTCTGCGCGGTCGGCACCGCCATCGTCTCCGAGCCGGACGACGCCGTCGGCGCGATAAGCATCAGCGGCCCGATGAGCCGCATCGAGGACGGCCGCATCGAAGAGGAACTCGGCCCGGCGCTCCTGAACAAGAAGAACATCATCGAGCTGAAAATCAAGCAGTACTGAGCGGGCGACCGAAGCGGCGTCGGCCGCGGTCGCTGCGCTCGGCGGCGGTCTCCCGTCGTCTCACTCGGGCGGGCTGTCCCACTCGGAGCCGTCGTCGGCCGGTTCGTAGTCGAGGACCGCCTTCGCGTGGTCGATATCGAACCAGCGAGCCTTGTTGCCGCTCACCGCGTAGAACGTGTCGTAGGTGACCGAGTCGTCTTCGAGACAGCATTCGAGCAGGTGCGCGAAGTCACGCTGCGAGGTCCACGTCGCCTTGAGCCGCTTGACCATCTCCTCGTACTCGTCGCTCCCGCGCTCCCACGAGCCCGTCTGTGACTGGTCCCACACCTCGCCGTCCTCGACTTTGTGCTCGTCGCCGCGGTCGACGCCGCGCTCAGCGTCGCCGTAGGGGTGGTCGTACCGCTCGGTCCGCACGCTGGAGATGCGAATCGAGTAGACCTGGCTCGGCGCGCCGTCGCGGCGGGCGTGCGTCCGGCAGATGTGCTCGCCGAACATCTTCGAGGCACCGTAGTAGCCGTCGGGCTTCGGGAGCGTCTCGTGGGAGAGCCGGAAGGGGTCGTACTTGCTGGGGTAGTCCTCCCCGTAAAGGTCGGGCGCGAGGTCCTCCTCGTACAGCCCCATCACGCGCTGGGAGGAGGCGTAGATGAGCTTCTCGACGCCGGCGTCCTCCATCGCCTTGAGGACGTTGTACGTGCCCATGATGTTCGGCTCGACGATGTCCTCGAAGGCCGCGCCCGCGTCGGACTGCGCGGCGAGGTGGATGACGGCGTCCTGCCCGTCGAACGCCGGGCGGATAGCCTCGTAATCCGCGATGTCTGCGACGAACGTCTCGTACTCCGGGTGTTCGGTCCGGTCGAGATACGTGAACTCGTACTCGTCGCGTTCCGCGAGGTGGTTGAGAATCGCTTCGCCCGCCTCACCGAACGGACCCGTGACTAGGACTTGCTGCGTAACCATCGATACTGAGGGATACGGAACTCCCCGATTTAAATCTTGGTGGCGGCGGTAAGTTCGTCTCGCTCGGAAACGCGCCGCTTCGACCGCCCGTATTTCGACATCGTTGAAACAAATATAGACTGTAAAACCATGATGATTACAAGACTAGGTTTGTTATAGTTATCCGCGAAACGCCGTCGTCGACCGAGATTCGTGACTCTCGGATGATTCCAACATTGTCAAAACGGCGGCGTGCGTGACTGTGTGTCGGGTTTCGAGGGACTGACAGGTGACGGCGAAACGCGCTCGGCGGGGAACTATTTTTATACGAGTGCTTGGTATCAAGTTCCATGGCTGCGGACGCATACGCGTTGGCCGGAGTGACCGAGACGCTGACCGAAGCGGCGGCCGCGGAGGGCATCGCGGACTACGTCGAGTTCCGGATGGACGGGGCGTCCACCCCGCTCGACGCGCTCGACGAGTACGACGGGTCGGTCCCGCTCATCGTCTCGAACCGGCCGGAGTGGGCCGGTGGAACCGCCGCCGAGTCCGACCGGCTGGAGACCCTCGCGGCCGCCGCCGCGTTCGACGCCGTCGAGATGGTCGACGTGGAACTGCGGACGATTCGTGAGTGCGGATGGCTCCGAGACGAACTGCGCGAGCAGGGCGTCGAACTCATCGTCTCCCACTACGACCGCCACGAGAAACCCCAGAAATCAGAGCTTTTGCAGATAGTATCAGAGTGCAATAACTACGGCGACGTGGCGAAACTCGTCGTCACCGCCGAGGAGAAAACCGACTCGCTCGCGCTGTTGCAGTCGTTCAATACCGCCTCCGAACGGGGGATGCGAGTTACCGGCTACGCGCTGGGCGAAATCGGCCGTCACACCCGAGTCATCGGCGTGTTCTACGGTGCGTCCATCGCCTATGCACCCATCGTCAGCGACGAGCGCGCTCCGAACGACATCGACCTCGGAAAGCTGTCGAACCTCGTCGAGTGGGTCTCTACGGCCCGGTGAGCCCGTCGAGTCGGGAACGGCGAATCGACGGGTCGACCGCGCCGAACCGGGCGGTTCGCCCACGGAATCGTCCGCGACTGTCGGTGTGTCGGACCGGCCCGACGCGGGAGTGTTGTACCGACGAGACGTTAATAATATCAGATATAGTGTAACCAAAGAAATCAGAGATATCTCGACCGGATAGGGCCGACTCGTCCGGGCGAGACGCCGTTCGAGTCGGGGTGGTCGCCCGGCCGGGCGACCGAACGACTCGACTGGGCGGCTCACCGACTGCGCGCGCCCACGTCGGTCGCCGGCAGACGCCGACTGCCGGTATCCGGTCGCCTCGTCGGAGAACAGATAGCCGAGCGTTGACGCCGAGCGCCGAAGGTTTCTCGTCAGTGTTCAAATTAGTGCCTCATAATCGTCGGCTCATAGCCGGTATCTTCGATGAATATTCCGGGGAAACCGCCGAAAACGGCGTCTCTCACCGCCTACGAGGGGGTGAGAACTCTTGCGTCGACAGCTAAGATTTATACGCGATGGGATGATAGGCGTTCACATGAAACTCGACGAGTCTGCACTGGCGGCAACAACAAACGACCTCACACGAGAGGTAGACGCACGAGGGGTGGCAGACCTCATCGAATTCCGAATGGACCAAGCGGACGACCCGCTCGAACAACTCGCCGCGTACGACGGCGAACTCCCGATAATCGCGACCAATCGCGCACGGTGGTTCGGGGGAAAGGCAAGCGACACCGGACGATTGGACGACCTGTTTTCCGCATCTCGGTACGACGCCGTGGAGTTCGTCGACATCGAACTCGAGACCGTCCGCGCCAAGGAGTGGCTGGCCCACGAGTTCCGCGAGAACGACGTGCAGCTCATCATCTCGCATCACGACTTCGATGAGACGCCCGACCGCGAGGTGCTCGACGCCATTATCGAGCAGTGCGCGGAGTTCGGTGACGTTGCGAAGGTGGCGGTGTACCCCCAAAACCAGCGCGACACGCTCACGCTCTTGGAGGCCGTCAACGACGCGACCAACCGCGGCATCGACGTGGCCGGTATCTCGATGGGCGAACTCGGGAGTCACACCCGCGTCATCGGCCATCTCTACGGGTCGAAGCTCGGCTACGCGCCCCTCCTCGCGGACGACAACGACTACGCGCCGGGGCAGATTCCGCTCGAAAAGCTCGCCTCGCTCATCGAACTCACGAAAAACGAGCGCGTCGACGGACGGGTCATCGACACGATTCGGAGCGAGGTGTCGGTGCCGAAGGAACTGACGCTCTCGGACTGACGACCCCGACTGTCGGCCGCTCGCCGTCAGCAGACTCGTTTCATCTCTTCTCGCCGCGGACTCGTACTCGTCGCCCGGCGTCAGTCGTCGAGTCGCTCGATATCCGTCAGCACCGCGCTCGCCGTTTCTGGACCGCCGGCCCCGCGCCCGGTGATGCCCAGTCGGCCGCAGTAGTCGGCTTCGATTTGGACGGCGTTTTCGGTCCCCGACGGGGCGACCGCCCCGTTTGCGGACACCAGTCGCGGGCCGACGCGGACCGAACCGTCCGCGACTTCGACGATGAGTCGAATCGTCTGGCCGTCTTCCTGCGCGAGGTCGAGCATCCCCCCCGAGAGCTCCTGAATCCCCTCGACCGCGGCGTCGTCGAGCGTGAACTCCGTCTCGCCCTCGGCGAGGACGTTGGCGACGATGACGCCCTTGAGCGCCGTGTCCGTGCCGTCGACGTCGAAGGTCGGGTCGGCCTCCGCGACGCCGAGGTCCTGCGCCTCCGCGAGGACGTGTTCGTAATCGAGTCCCTCGGCGGCCATCCGCGAGAGGACGAAGTTCGCCGTCCCGTTCAGCACGCCGTACACCGCCGACACGCGCGACGGGCTCACGTCCTCGATAGTCGAGAGGATGGGGAGCGCGCCGCCGACGGTCGCGCCGAAGCGGACGGTCCCCTCGCTTTCGGCTTCGAGCGCGCGCAGGTCGGCGTAGCGTTCTGCGACCGGGCCTTTGTTCGCGAGCACGACGTGGCGGTCGTCGGCCAGCGCCCGCTCGACGTGCGAAAAGCCGGGTTCGGCGTCACCGAGCGTCGTCGGCGTCGCCTCCACTAACACGTCGTAGTCGGCGTCGAACACCGCTCCGGGGTCCGCCCCGCCGACCACGCCGTCTTCTCGCTTCTTCGACAGCACCGCGTCGGCGTCGATGCCGTCGGCGTCGACGACGGCGCTGTCGGAGTCAGCGAACGCGGTCACGACGTGGCCGTGTTCGGCGGCGAGTTCGACGACGGAGCTGCCGACCGCACCGGCACCGAGGACGCAGAGCCTCACGGGCGACCCCCCACAGTCAGCGGCTCGACGAGCTGGAGGTCCTTCTCGTCGGCGATGTCGCGCATGGCCGAGAGGACGTCTTCGGTCGACCCCGATTCGGCGGCCAGTTGGAAGCGGGCGCTGGAGACGTCGATAGAGCCGGCGGGTGCGGACAGCGAGATATCGGTGACGGTCGCGTTCCGCGTCGCCTCAATCTGCGTCAGCGTGTCCGAGAGATCCGTCTCGATGAGGTGACCCGAGAGGATGATAGTCAGGCGCTCGCTGTACCGCTCGGTGCCGGCCTGGATGACGTTGATGCCGGCGTCGCTCAGCCCCTCGACGATGTTGTCGAAACGGTCGGGCGTCGCCTCGATGTCGACTTCCACCGGGATGTAGCCGCGCGGGGTGACGTTGCCGCGCTCGTGGAAAATCGAGAGGAGGTTCCCCCCGTGTTCGGCGATGGGTTGCAGCGACCGCAGGAGTTCGCCGGGCTCGTCGACCAGTTCGAGTCGAAGCGTGTACGCCTGCACGTCGTTGTGGACCTCACTCATCTGTCCAACACCGTACTAACGCGTCGTTCATTGTCGAAGTTCGTTCGAGCACACCCATATACGTATTGCGTTCGAACGGGTCGGGCACCGGCCCCGGGCGCGGCCGTCGCCCCGTCTGCTGTGAGAGAGTCATCGCTGAGGGTTCGCCGTACGCGCGTCGGCCCGAAATGTGCACAGGTTCGCTACAAAGATTACCGCGCTGGGAGGCCGACCCGTGAATGGAGAGGTTCATATAATACACAATAGTATATCGGAGAGAATTCGGGAGGGGTTTTTGAGAAATCTAAGTTCGAAGACACCAGTCGCGAATTTACACTACTTATTTCGGTTACACAGTGTATTGGAGACCCGATAGAGCTTGTCCAAAACTCAATTCGAGAGAACCAAACGCCGCTCGTCTTCTGTCCCTTTGTTGTGTCTGTTAGGAGCAGTACTATCTGCTGGACTCTGAGACGATGCACAGACAATAGTTAACAGCTCACACAGCGTAGAGTTTGGTGTATCCGCCGCCGGCGGTAAGCGAGAACGCTGCGGTCTGCGGACGGGTGCGACGGAGCGGAGAGAACAAGAATGGCATCAGCAAGCACACCGACACCGACGCCGACCGGGAACGAGCGACTCGCTCGACGCTTCCCGGAGGAAGTCGCGAGCGAGGGGAACGTCGGTCTCATCGACGAGATTTGCACCGCGGACGTTATCGACCACAGTCCGCTCGGGGAGGTCCGCGGACGCGACGAACTCAAAGCCCAGATTTCGGGACTCCGAGAGTCTTTTTCGGATTTCTCGGCCACGGTCGAAGACGCGATTACAGAGGGCGACACGGTCGCCATGCGCGTCACGCTCCGCGGGACCCACGACGGCGCGTTCATGGGTATCGAACCGACCGGGAAGACCATCGAGGTCGGCAACATGGTGTTCACCCGCATCGAAGACGGCGTGATTGCCGAGCGGTGGGTCCAACCGGACATGCTCGGCATGCTCACGCAACTCGGCGCTGTCGAACTGCCTACGGCGTGAGACGCGCCGAGACCGATATGTTCTGCGCGGCGACCGCGCGGCTCGACGGATGAGAAGGAAGAGCGCGGACGACCGGGCACCCGCCCGCACTCCACGGACACTGGGGAAAAACCTCCCCTGTATACGCAACCCAAGTGCAGGTATCTACCTGCAGTAGACGCGTACTACGTCCTCCGTTAAAACATTTTTCAAATGTCATATGCTGCGTGTGTTCAGAACGCACGCCTGGCGGCCGAACGGTCAGCCGTCGAACGTCGAAAGGCGGCGGCGCTCCTGTGCGAGGATTCGCTCCCAGTAGTCGAACAGGATGCTGTCGAGGTCGTACACGTCGGCGATGCGGCGGACCCACTCGTCGTCCGAAAACAGCAGTCGTTGGAAGCTCCGCACGTCGGGGTCGAGTTCCTCCCGCCGGCCGGCGTAGTAGGCGACGGTCTGCTCGCGGGTCCGCTCGACCAACAGCGGCGGGACGAAGATGCCCGACTCACGGGCGACGTAGGTGAACCACTCCAGATGGAGGACGGCGTCGGCGAGGACGAACCGCTCGGTGAAGCCGTCGACGCACGCCGTCGCGGGGCGGCCGTCGACGTACACGTCTTCGGGGCGGGAGAACCGCGGCACCGACAGGTGCGGGAGGTCGTCGGCGTACTGCTCGGCGACCCGCCGGAGTCGGTAGTCGGCGTAGGCGCACGGGGCCGCGAGGCCGAGTTCGTACCACAACGGCATCCACTGACAGAACGGGTCGCAGAACGCCGCGTCGGCCAGTAGATCTGCGGCGACGGAGCGGGCGAGGTCCGGGGGCAGGTCGGTTCGCCCCGCGCGCATGGCGTCCGTCGCGCGGACCACCCGCGACTCGAAGTCGCCGACGCGAAAGCCCATGCCCGCGGCCACGTCGTGGACGTACTCGGCACCGATTCGGTACCAGTCTGCGAAGTCGGCGGGCCGGCGGAGTCGAAGGAGGCGCAAAACGGTCACAGGGGAGCTACGGGCGACGGCGGTTTGGCTCTGTCCCCGCTCCGCGTCGGCGGCCGCGACGCGAGTGCGGCAGCTACCGCCGGTCGAACGAGAGCGCGAGCGGCGTCTCGTTGCGCAGGTTGTCGCTGACCGGGCAGCGCGCTTCGACCGCGGCGAGCCACGCGTCGATGGTTTCGGCGTCGGCGTCGACGTCGGCGGTGACCGCGACGCGAATCTCCTGGTAGCCGGCGCGGCCGTCCTCGCGCTTGCCCATGAACGTCGCGGGGTTCAGGTCGCCCTCGATGGCGATTTCGAGGTCGCGAACGTCGAGGTCCATCTCGCGGGCGACGACGTGAGCCGTGACGTTCAGACAGCCGGCGAGCGCACCGAGGACGTACTCGACGGGGTTCGGGCCGGCGTTCGCCCCGCCCAGCGATTCGGGCTCGTCGACGACGAACTCGAAGTCGCGGACGGAGACGCGGGTCTCGGTCGGTGATTCGGCCGCCGCAGCGACGGCGAACGTCAGGGGTTGGTTCTGGGTCTGGGATTTCTCGGCGGACATACCTAGAGAGAGACACCGCAGAGCGATAGCCACAGAAGACGGTTCTCAACCGTCGAGAAGCGTGTCAGCGACTGTCCGGGCCGGCGTCTATCGCGGCCGACTCGTCGGCGTCGTCCGCCAGCACGTCGTCGAGCCCCCACTCCGACGCCCTCGCGCGGGCCTCCTCCCGGGCCTCGGACCGAATCTCCTCGATGGCGTCGGCGTCGGCGAGGAACGCTTCGACCGCGCTCTGGTCGCGGCTCTCCTCGCGGCGCGCGGCGGGGGCGGCGTCGAGGGTCTCTGTCGCCAACCGCTCGTCGCCGGCGAGGACGCGGGCCGGCTCGCCCGGCGGGACGCGGAACTCCTCGACCCCGTGGGCGTCCGCGAGCTCCGCGGCGTCGACGGCGTGGACCGCGGCGCGGGTCGGGCCGGTGACGGCGAACCCCTCCAGCCCGTCGCGGCCGCCGACCTCGCGTTCCGTGTCGTAGGCGAGGACGGGAACTCCGTCTTCGAACGTGACGACGCCGCGGGTGGTCTCGCCGAGCAGGAGCGCGTCCTGCGGCTCGAAGACGACGTAGCCGGTGAGTTCCTCGTCGAGCACCGTCCGAAGCACCGCCGCCGCGTCGTCGACGACGCGCGACCGATGGAGTTCGCCCCGCGGGATTCTCATATTCGCTCGGGGACGACGGCGCTTTTGAACCGCTCTGCGACCTCGCGGCCGTCGCCGTCGCGCACGTCGAGTCGGGCGGCCGCCTCGCGGAAGGCGTCGGCGGCCGGGTCGTCGGGGGCGTGCGCGAGGAGAGGTTTTCCCTCGCGGCGGGCCGCGCGGACCGCGTCGCTCTCGGGGACCGACGCGAGCGTCTGTCCCCCGAAGTAGCGGCCGGCCTGCTCGGCGATTGTCTCCACGTTCTCGTCGGGGCGCACGCGGTTGAACACCACGCCCGCGGTGTCTGTGCCGTAGGAGTGGGCGTACTCCTGGACTTTCAGCCCGTCGGACAGAGACGGCACGGTGGGCTGGAGGACGACGACGATGCGGTCCGCGAGGACGACGGGGAGCACCGCGCTCTTCGAGCCGAGCGCGGCGGGCGAATCGAGGAGCAACACGTCCGTGTCGGCCGCGAGCTCGGCGACCACGTCGCGGAGGCGACCCGGGTCCGCGGCCTCGAACGCCGCGAGACTCGTGCCGCAGGGGACGACCGACAGCCCGAACCGCTCGTACACCGCCTCGGACACCGCGGCGTCGCGCTCGTCGACGAGTAAGTCGTGGAGCGTCACGTCGGCGTCGTCCAACCCGGCGTGGAAAAGTAGGTTCGCCATGCCCGTGTCCGCGTCGATTACGGTCACGTCGTACTCCTCGGCGAGCGCCATCCCCAGCGCGAGCGTACTCGTCGTCTTCCCGGTGCCGCCCTTCCCGCTGGCGACGGCGAACGCCTCGACCATGCCCCCACGTGCCCGGCGATTTCGCATAAGTGTTCGGAACGGGGGTGGACGCGCGCCGACGGACATCGTGTCAACTAGTAACAAGCATTAATAGTGAGGCCAACAGTGTGTGAAACGACCACCGATGTTCAGAATTGCCATCCAATCGTTCGCTTTCGCAGTCGAGGATTCGACGTTCGCGGTGTACGCGACCCTCCTCACCATCGCGTTCATCGTGTACCTGAATCGGTGACGGCGGTTCGAATCGCGGCGCGCAACCGAGTTCCGCGGCCCCATCCGGGACGGAACTGCGACCGTCGGCTGGCGTCGGCTCGGCGGCGAGTCGTCGGTGAGTCGGCGTTCGCGTCCCGGCGAGCGCGTCGGTGGGTGACGCGGTTGCTCAGGTCGCCTCGGCGAGCGCGTCGAGCAGGCGGTCGTTCTCGTCCGGGCGGCGGACGCTGATTCTGACGTGTGAGTCGAGGCCCTGATAGTCGCGGGCGTCGCGGACGGCGAAGCCGCGCCGTCGGGTCTCGCGGAGTACGCGGTCGACATCGTCGGCGCAGAACAACACGAGCGCGCTGTCGGCGGGGTGCGGGTCGTAGCCGAGTCGGTCCAGCCCCGCAATCACCCTCGGGCGCTCCCGTTCGACCCGGTCGCGAGTCGCTTCGAGGAAGGCGTCCTGTTCGAGACAGAACGTCGCGACCTCCACCGCGGGGGCCGACAGCACCCACGTACAGCGCGCCCGCGAGAGCCGGTCGCCGAGGTCGCCCGCCGCGGCCGCGAAGCCCGCGCGGAGCGAGGGGACGCCGAAGACGTTCGTCACCGAGTGGAGCGCGATAACGCCGTCGAGGCCGGCCGTGCTCGGGAGGCGCGTGAAGCCGAGGTACGTCTCGTCGACGATGACGGGCGTATCGCCCCGGCGGCAGTCGTCGATGAACGCCCGAAGCTCGTCTCGCGGGTACGCGGTCCCGACCGGGTTGGCGGGATAGCTGAGAATCACCGCCGCGTGCTCGGCGGGGTCGACGGTTTCGAGGAGGCGGTCGTGCGGAACGTGGACCGGTTCGCCCCCCTGGAGCCGGATTTCGCGGGCGTACTCGCCGCAGCAAGGTGCCGGAAGCGCCACGCTGTCGCCGGGCGAGACGGTCACGCCGGCGGCGAGTCGGAGCGCTTCGATGACGCCAGCGGCGGGGATAACCTCGTCGGGGTTGCAGCCGACGAACTCCGCGGCGGCGACGCGGAACCGCGAGTAGTCGTCCAGCGAGTCCCGCCGCGCCGTGGCGAGCGCCGATTCGTAGACGCCGGCGAGGCCGGGCGGGCGTTCCGGGTTCGAGCCGGTGCTGAAATCGACCAGCGAGTGGTCGGCGGTCCCGCCGTGAGTCACATGGTCGACGTCGGAAACGGAACCGGGGTCCATACCGACCTGCTAGCTACCAACCATAATCAAGGCTTCTCCGGGGACCACTTAGCTACCACCGTGGATTCCTCGGCCGGAAACGCGTTTCGCCGGCAGTTCTCAAACCGGAGCGACGGTCGCGCGGTCGTCGGCGACGACGCCGTAGTTCGCCTCGTCGACGCCCCGCGGTATCGGCTCGGCGTCGTACCGTGAACCGAGGCTCGCGAGCACCGCGTCGCGGACGCAGACCCGGACCGCGTTGCCGACCTCGGTCGCGCTCCCCGAGAACGTCGCCGGGTCGCCGGCGGGGTCGCACGCGGCGACGACCGCGTCGGTCGTCGTCCCCGGTGCGCCGCAGCGCGCGAGGAGCGTCGCCGCCTTCGCCTCGGCGGCCACGGCGACGAGGTTCGCGAGCGCGCCCGGCTCCAGCGACCGTGTCGTCCCGACGAAGACGTTGACCGTTCCGACCGGGTCGTCTCGGTCGTCTCGGTCGTCGTCGGCCGCCGCGTCAGGCGCGTCCGACGCGTCGCCCCACTCGCGCGGGTCGTCGTCTATCGGGAGTTCCGCCGGATTCGACACGCCCGCGGTGGCGACGACTTCGACCGGGCCGAACCGGGCGCGTCGGGCGTGTTCCTGCCCGACGCCCGTCAGGAGCGTCGGCCCGCGCTCGTCGAAGCCGGCCGCCGAGAGCCGCCGCTCGACGTACGCGTCGAGGTCCGTCTCGGGCCACCCCTCGGGGACGGTGACGTTGAACGCGGCGTCGGCCCGCGACTCGCCGCCGGCGTAGCCCGTCGAGAGCCAGCGCGTGTTCGGACGGGTCAGCCGACAGACGCCGTCGCGGCGCGTCGCCTCAAACATCGTCGGCGGCGGCGGCGAGCGCCCGGAGCAGTTCGTCGTTCTCGTCGGGGCGTTTCACCGCGACGCGGACGTGCGAGTCGAGCGTCGGAAACGTCGTCGCGTCCCGGACGGCGACCCCGCGGTCGCGGGCGGTCTCGACCACCGCGTCGACGTCGCGGTCGCCGACATCAACGAGGAGAAACGGCGCGTCCGACGGGGACACCGCAAAGGCCTCGGACAGCGTCTCGCGAAGTCGCTCGCGTTCGGTCGCGACGCGCGATCGCGTTCGCGAGACGAACTCGGCGTCGTCCATGCAGTACGCGCCGACGGCGGCCGCGGGCGTCGAGAGCGACCACGCCCGCCGGGCGACGGCGAGTCGGTCGCCGAGGTCGCCGGTGGCGACGGCGAACCCGGCGCGGATGCCCGGCAGTCCGAACATCTTCGTCAGCGACCGGGCGACGACGACGCCGGGTTCGCCCGCGAGGCTCGGTTCGTCGGTGAAATCGAGGAACGCCTCGTCGACGACGAGAGCCGTGTCGGCCTCGCGGCAGCGCGCCGCGAACGCCCGGAGGTCGGCGGCGGGCGCGAGTTCGCCCGTCGGGTTGTTCGGGGTGCAGACGACCGCGACCGCGTGGTCCGCGGGGTCGGCGTCGAGAATCGCGTCGTGGGCGACCGCGACCGGCTCCGCCCCTTGCAGGCGAATCTCGCGGTCGTACTCCCCGAAGCTCGGTTCGGGGACGAGCGCGGTGTCGCCCGGCGAGAGCGTCACTTCGAACGCGAGTCGCAGGGCTTCGAGGCCGCCGGCGGTCGGCACGACCGCCTCGGGGACACAGCCGACGTAGTCGCCGGCGGCCGCCCGGAAGTCGGCGTAGTCGTCGTCGGGGTAGCGAGTCGAGGCGTCGAACGCCTCGCGGTACACCGCCTCGACGCCATCGGGACGCTCGGGGTTGGTGTTCGCGCTGAAGTCGAGGACGGTCGGGTCGGTGGTGCCGCCGTGGGGGACGCGGCTCCCCGCCCGGACGGACTCAGGGTCCATCGTCGATGTCTGCGTCGGCATCGACGCCGCCAGCGTCGGCTCCGCCGGCGTCGGCCGCCGCGGTTCCGGTTCCGGTTCCGGCCTCGACGGCATCGGGGTCCAGCGTCGAGAGCGCGTCGAGCGTGGCCGCCTCCACGTCGTCGAGGACGCCCATCCGGTCGGCGAGCATGAGCGCGCCGCCCATGCCCGCGCCCTCCTTGGCCTCGCCCGCGGCGTAGCGGTCCAGCGGGTGCGTCTCGAAGCCGGGGTCGGTGACGGTCAGTTCGAGGTCGAACGCCTCGGCGGCGTCGGCCAACTCGGGCACGTCCTCAGCGAGGTACGATGTCGTTGCGAGCGTCAGGTCGCCGTTCGCGCCGGCGTGGCGAGCGAGCGCGGCGGCCGCGAGCAGTTGGGTCCCGCCGCCGAGCGTCACGTCGACGCCGCTTTCGAGCGCGCCGACGGTGAGGCCAGCGACGACCGGAAGCACCGGGTCGCCGAGGTAGCGAGCGGCGCGCCGGGGTTTGTGGGCCGCGAAGCCGGGTTCGACATCGCTGGCTTCGAACGCCTCGGCGACGACCTCCTCTTTCAGGCTCGTCGGGTTGTCCGGGAGCGACGACGAGACGGGGAACTCCTCGCCGAGCGCGCGGAACACGGCGAGCGCGGTGGTCGTCCCGCCGGGGACGGTCTCACCGATGACGAGTTCGTCTTCGGGGAGCGCGAGGCCCATCCGCCGGGCCGCCTCGAACGCCCCGGGCGCGGTCGGGACCGGTTCGCTCTCGCGGATGTCGCGGCCGGGCCGCGCGCCCACGTCGATGGTCGGCGCGGCGCTCGGCTTGGCGAGGCCGGCGTCCACGGTGAGCACGTCGAAGCCGGTGAGCTGCTTGACGGCGCGGGTGACGGCCGCGGGCGTCGGACAGCCCGTCGGACTGACCGGCGTCACCGGCGAGCGGACCGGCTCGCCGTACTCGATGATTTCGGCGTCCGCGCTCGGCGTGTGGCCGACGAGCGACGGCTCCGCGCCGGCGGCGCTGATGCCGGGAATCTTCGCCGTCTCGGTCGTACCGGCGACGAGGACTACTCGCATCGGTCCTCCGCGAGCGCGATGTCTGTCGGGCGGTTCACGTTGAGTGCGAGTCTGGTGTCTGTGGAGAGGTACATGGTCGAATCGGTGTCTGTGTCTGCGTCGGTGTCGGTGTCAGTAGGGGTTCTCGCCTCAGCGTCCGCGGGGCCGACGACGCCCAGCCCGGTCGGACAGACGGCGGTCCCCTCGTGGTCGAACACGAGCGCGTCGTCGACGCTGGCTCCGAGGTCGCGCTTCAGTTCGACGGGGACGCACGCGGTGGCGGCCCCGCCGTCCGCGGCCGCGACGACCGCATCGACGTGTTCGGGAGCGACGAGCGGCAGGTCGGAGACGACGGTGACGACCGGCCGCCCAACGCGGTCTAACGCGAACCCGAGGTCGGAGACGTAGCCGTCACCGGGGGCCTCGATGGGGTCGAGACCGAGGTCGGCGGCGCGGTCGCGGGTGTTCGGCGTGTGCGGCGAGGTGACCGCGCGGACGGTCTCGACGCTCGATTCGCGGAGCGCCGCCGCGACCCGGTCGAGCATGGGCCGCCCGCAGATGTCCACGAGCGGCTTTTCGACCGGCGCGTCGAGGCGAGTGCCGCGGCCGCCGCACATCACGAGAGCGTCCACGTCACCACCCCCGCGTGGACGGCCGCGGCGCGGGCCAGTTCGTTCGTCGCGCCCAGCAGGTCGCCCGAGACGCCGCCGAGGCGGGCGCGACCCCACGAGCGAACGAGGAGCGCGACGACCGGCCCGCAGCAGAGCGCCGCGACGACGGCGGGGCCGCCCGTGGCCGGCGCGAGCGCGACGACCGGGAGACAGGCCGCGGCGACGGCGAGAAGTCCGGCGGGACTGTTCTCACCGACGAGCGCCGAGCCGAGTCCCTCGTGGGCGGGCGCGCCGAGACAGACCAGCGTCGCCATGCCGGCTTTCGCGCCGACCTCGGCGGCGAGCGCGATTGCGACGGCGGCCGTGAGGCCGACGCGACCGCCCGCACCGGCGAGGCCGAACGCCCCGAGCGCGAGGACGACGAGCGTCAGTCCGAACGCGAGCAGGCCGCCGACGCCCGTCTGCGAATCCTTCAGGACCGACAGCCGGCGGTCGGCGTCGCCGTGGACGACCGCGGCGTCGCCGAGGTCCGCGAGGCCGTCGGCGTGGGTGACGCCCGTCACGAGATACAGCGTCACGAGGTACAGCGCGGCCGCGGTCGGAATCGGCAGCGGGACCACGAGCGGGAGCGCGGCCAGCGCGCCGACGACGTAGCCGGCGAGCGGGAACGCCACGGGCGCGCGCCTGAAGGCGTCCCAGTTCGCCTCGTCGCCGCCGACGGGGAGGCGGGTGAGAAAGCCGAGCGCGCCGCGGAGGGCGGTCAGAACCACGCGACCACCCCCGCGGCGGCGAACGCGAGGAGGCCGGCCCGCGAAACGAGTCGGACGCCCCGCGCGGCGGTCGCCGCGTCGGGGGGCTCGGGACCCCCGTCGAGCAGGTAGTGCCCGGGCTTTTCCAGTCGCGTTTCCAGCAGGACCGCGAGGGTCGCCATCGGCCACCCCGAGTTGGGCGACGACGGTCGCCGCGCCAACTCACCGACCCGCGTCACCGTGGCCGGCGCGCCGGCGACGACGGCCAGCAAGACGGCCGAGACGCGCGCCGGAAGCCACATCACCGCGTCGTCGAGGCGGGCCGGGGCGCGGCCGACCGGCTTGTGTCGGTAGCCGAGCATCGAATCGAGCGTGTTGACCCCCTTCACCCACGCGGCCGCGCCGACCGCGAGCGGGAGCGAGACGGGCGCGAAGAGCGTAAACGCGAGCAAGGGGGCGACGAGGCCGTCGGCGAGGTTCTCGGCGGCGCTCTCGACGGCGGCGCTCCGGATATCGGCCGCCGACAGCGACGACGGGTCGCGCCCGGCCAGCGCCCGGAGTTCGTACCGGGCGGTATCGAGGTCGGATTCGTCCGCCGTAGCCGAGACGACCGTGTCCGCCGCGTCGAGCAACATGCGAAGGCTCGTGGTCGAAAACAGCGCGACCGCGGCGATGGCCGCGCCAAGCCACGGCGAGACGAGCGTCGCACCCCACGTCGCGCCCGCGGTGACGCCCGCGGCGAGCGCCGGAAGCGCGACGGCCGCGACCCCGCCGACGAGCGTCGGACGGGACCACTCGCGGTCGACGGGCGAGACGAGTCGACCGAGCAGCGCGACCGGGTGGACGCGCGCCGGCGGTTCGGCGAATCCTCGGTCCAGCGCCGCGGCGGCGACGACGGCGGCCGCGGCGGTCACGGGCACGGGTCCTCCCCGGCTCGCAGCCTCGCCGCGACCGATTCGAGCGTCGTCTCCCGGCGGTTCACGAACCGGCCGCCGACCGACTCGATGCCGCCGTCTGCGTCCGGGTCGTCGCCGACGTGGAGCAACTCGGCCGCGTCGACGCCGAGGCCGCGGGCCGCCGCCTCGAACGCCTGCGCGTGGGGCTTCCGCCAGCCGCAGGCGACGCTCGTCGTGATGTCGTCGAAGCCGCGTCTGTCGAGGTCCGAGCGGATGAGCGTCCGGGCGACGAGTTCGGGAACGGAACAGTTCGAGAGGAGGCCGACCGGGCCGGCCTCGCGGGCAGCCGCGACCGCTTCGACCGCGCCGGGACGGGTTGTCACCTCGGGGTCGAACGCCGTGATGACCGCGCGTCGGGCGGCGTTGTCCGGGGAGGCGACGCCCCGAGACCGGAGCGCCGCGGCGACGTGCGCCGGAAGCGGGACCTCCGCTCCCTCGGGCGCGTCGATGTGGACCTCGCGGTAGGCGTCGTCCCAGTCGTCGGGGACGGCGACGCCGTACTCGCGGAGCGCGTCCGCGACCGCCGAACCGGGGTCTGACGGGTACTCGGCGTCGACGAGCGTGCCGAAGAGGTCGAACGTGACTGCCACTAGAATTTCATTGGCGAAACTGTACTTGAATATAGCGAAGCGGGGGGTTCGCCCGCGGGGTCACTCACCACCGATGGTGGACGTGTTCTCGCGCGTACGCGTTGTATGCTTCTTCGACGCGCTCGAACTGGTCTGCCGACAGCGGTGGGAGCGACGCCGCGGCGACGTTGTCGCGGATGTGTTCCGGCGTCTTCGACCCGGGAATGACGGTGCTCACGGCGTCGAACGAGAGAATCCAGCGGAGCGTGAACTGCGCGAGCGAGACGCCCTCGGGGACGACCTCCTGTATCGAATCCGCGGCTTCGAGACCGTCTTCGAACGGGATTCCGGCGAACGTCTCGCCCACGTCGAACGCCTCGCCGTGTCGGTTGAAGTTCCGGTGGTCGTTCTCGGCAAACTCTGCGTCTGCGGATAGGGCTCCGGTGAGCAGCCCCGACGCGAGCGGGACGCGGACGATAACGCCGACGTTCCGGCGCTTCGCCTCCCGGAAGAACAGCTCCGCAGGTCGCTGTCGAAGCGGGTTGAAGATTATCTGCACCGTCTCCACGCCGTCGTACTCGATGGCCTTGAGCCCCTCTTCGACCTTCTCGACGCTCACGCCGTAGTGGTCGATTTTCCCGGCGTCGCGGAGGTCCGACAGGGCATCGAACACCTCGGGCTGGTAGTACACCTCTCGCGGCGGGCAGTGAAGTTGGACGAGGTCGAGCGAGTCGACGCCGAGGTTGTCCCGGCTCCGGTCCACGAACCGTTCGAGGTTCTCGCGGTTGTAGCCGTCGGCCTCGTGGGGGTCGAGCCGCCGCCCCGCCTTGGTGGCGACGGTGACGTCGTCGTCGCGGTCCGCGAGCACGTCACCGATGCGGCGCTCGCTGTCGCCGTCGCCGTACACGTCCGCGGTGTCGAGGAAGTCGATGCCCGCGTCGAGCGCCGCCTCGATGGCGTCGTACGCCTCGTCGTCGGTCACCGAGCCCCAACTTCCGCCGAGCTGCCACGTCCCCAGCGCGATTTCGGAAACGTCGAATCCGGTCGTGCCGAGCGGTCGAGAATCCATGCCGTTTGCTTCCGAACAGACGGGGGTAAATCACGGGGTCGCGGCGAGATATACTCCGATTGTTCGTGTGGGATTCGGTGGCGGGAAATCGAAAACGAGCGTGGTGTCCCACCTCGACGACAGTCCGCGCTCCCCGATTTGAACTCACTCGCAACGCTGCGCGTGCTCGCTGCTCAAATCGGTTCGACATATTTTGCAAGCAAAAGTCCGCTCTCCCCGATTTGAACGGGGGACAAGCCGATCTACAGTCGGCTGCTCTGCCAGGCTGAGCTAAGAGCGGTCACCGATTCGTATCCGGTCGACGCCTTTAACCATTATCATTCTCGCCGCCGCGTGTGCTGTGTGTCAGACAGGTGCGAACATTGATATGCCGCCGAGATAATCCCGGAGTAATGAGTAAAATCACGTTCCGCGCCGACGACGCCCTCGTCGAGCGCTTGGACCGCCTCGACACCTCGAAAAGCGAGGTGATGCGCGAGGCCCTCCGCCAGTACCTCGACGAACTGGAACGTGACGACGGCGCGGACGCCGCGGACGACACCGCCGGTCTCGACGGCGCGCTCTCCGCGCGGGTCGAGGAACTCGTCGACGAGCGACTGGACGAACGGCTCCCGTCGCTCGTCGAGGAAGCCGCGGCGGCCCGCGAGTCCGAGCGTCCGACGCCCTCGGACCTGAACGTTAACATCAACGTGGATGGTTCGAACGGCGAATCTCGCGTAAACGCGGGTGTCGACGCCGAATCGACCCCGAGTACGGTTCGTAAGACACGGGACGAACTGGAGTCCGGCGACGCGGACGACCCCGACATGACCTGTGGCCAATGTGGCGAATCCGTGGGCCCAGACCATGTTTACTGCCCGAACTGCGGTGAAAAGACGTCCCACCGCGTGTTCTGCGAGTGCGGCGACGAGCTCCGCTCCGACTGGGCGTTCTGCCCCGACTGCGGCCGCCGGACGCCCGCGGCCGACGTTCTGGAACAGGCATAACCGGCGATTAAAGCCCCCTATACGGGATATTCAGCCCCTGTCTTACAACCGCCGTTACATTTATATTCTATCCCTCTGTGGTGATTATCGCGTAAGACGGTTGTCTTACAGCCACCCGACGGCGGCCCGTATCCCGGCGTCGTCCGTCGGTTTTCGGGTGTAAGACACTCGCACACGAGTGCGGCGCGCCGTCTTACCGGGGGAATGTAAACATGGAGCGTGTGACACTACGAATTCCGAAGCAGCAAATCGAGGAGGTCGAGCGGATGGTCGAGACGGGAGAGTTCCCGAACCGATCCGAAGCCATCCGTTCCGCCGTTCGCGATATGCTCAATGAACAGACGACCGACAAGCGACAGCGCGAATCTACCAGCAAGCGCGGCTGGGCAAAGGTGTAACTATGCAGGATATCGTTCGCGAGGCGATGGAACGGGACGAGGCCGAGCGTCAGACGCAGTCGTCGCTCGAAGACAGCGACGACCAGTTCGGTGACCCGCGAATCGTCATCGTCGGTGCCGGTGGTGCTGGCAACAACACCATCAACCGCCTGTACAACATCGGTGTCGAGGGGGCCGACACGGTCGCCATCAACACCGACAAGCAGCACCTGAAGATGATCGAAGCGGACACGAAAATCCTCGTCGGGAAGTCCCTGACGCAGGGTCTCGGTGCCGGTGGTGACCCGTCGATGGGTGAGCGCGCGACCGAGATGGCACAGGGCACGATCAAAGACGTGCTCGGCGACGCCGACCTCGTGTTCGTCACCGCGGGGATGGGTGGTGGCACCGGGACCGGTGCGGCCCCCGTCGTCGCGAAGATCGCAAAGGAGCAGGGCGCAATCGTCGTGGGCATGGTCTCGACCCCGTTCAACGTCGAGCGCGCCCGCACGGTCAAGGCCGAGGAGGGACTCGAAAACCTCCGCAACGAGGCCGACTCCATCATCGTGCTGGACAACAACCGCCTCCTCGATTACGTCCCGAACCTGCCCATCGGCAAGGCGTTCTCGGTCATGGACCAGATTATCGCCGAGACCGTCAAGGGCATCTCGGAGACCATCACGCAGCCGTCCCTCATCAACCTCGACTACGCCGACATGTCGACCATCATGAATCAGGGCGGCGTCGCGGTGATGCTCGTCGGCGAGACCCAGGACAAGAACAAGACCCAAGAGGTGGTCAACGACGCGATGAACCACCCGCTTTTGGACGTGGACTACCGCGGTGCGTCCGGTGGCCTCGTCCACATCACGGGCGGTCCCGACCTCACGCTGAAGGAGGCCGAGGGAATCGCGAGCAACATCACCGAACGGCTGGAAGCCGCCGCGAACGTCATCTGGGGCGCTCGCATCCAGGACGAGTACAAGGGGAAAGTCCGCGTCATGGCCATCATGACGGGCGTCCAGTCCGCGCAGGTGCTCGGCCCCTCGACCCAGAAGCAGGCCGACAAGTCGCGTCAGAGCATCCAGTCCCGAGAGTCACAACAGCAGCACTCGGGTTCGGAGTTCGATAGCTCGGAGCGAGCCCAGACGGCCCAGAGCGGCACATGGTCCGACGGCGGCCGCGACGAAGTCGAGAAGAACAACGGTCTCGACGTCATCCGGTAACGCCCTGTCTGACCCGCGCGGACGCCGCCGCGCCCGTCGGGTTTCGTGGGTTCTTTTTGGCTGACGTGGATTTCTTCGACCGCGAGCGTCGCCGCCGATTCGGTCGACGCGACCGCACCCGGTTCTGTCTAACCCGTAAGACGCGTCAGAAAACGAGTTCCGTGTCGTTCCGTGGCCGCTCAGACCGCTTCTATCGACTCGATGAGCCGGCACTTCCGACAGACGTCGCCGGCGGTTTTCGACCCGCAGCGCTCGCAGTCGTTGAGGTCGACGCGACCCTCGCCGCGGTACTCGCGGGCGGTCAGTTCGGCCAACTCCTCGTAGCCCGCCATGATGGAATGTCGGGTGCCGGGGTGGTTCTCTTCGAGTTTCAACAGCAACTGCTGTATCTCGCCGCGGTAGGCCTCAGAAGAGTGCGGACACTCGGTGATGTGTGCGGGCAGGTCCTTCAGGTGGGCGTAGAGCGCGACTTCCTTTTCGGGCACGTCGCGCAGCGGCTTGGCCCGCGGGATGAACTCGCCGGCGTCGCGACGCTTTTCGAAGTCGCCGATGCTGGCGTCGAAATGCTTTGCGACCTGCTTGAGGTCGCCCTCGAAGAAGTTCATGAGCGCCGTCTGCGCCTCGTCGTCGAGGTTGTGGCCCGTGAGCAGTTTGTCCGCGCCGAGCTCGTCGGCGAAGCGTTCGAGCAGGTCGCGGCGGAACACCCCGCAGTAGGCGCAGGCGGCCATGTTCTCGGGGTCCTTCTCGACCACGTCGTCCATCTGGACGCCGAACTCGTCCTCGTAGGTGACCAGTTCGTGGTGGATGTCGAGGTCCTCCGCGAGTTCGACGCAGGCGTCGACGGACTTGTCGCGGTAGCCCTCGATGCCCTCGTGGATGGTGAGGGCGACGAGTTCGATGCGCGGGTCGCGCCCGAACGTGTCGTCGAGGATGTGTGTGAGGACGACGCTGTCTTTGCCCCCGGACAGCCCGATAACCCACGTCTGTGGGTTCTCGGGACTGGCGTCGCGGGGCAGCATGTTGTCCTCGCGGATGCGGCGGCGCACGCGTTTCTCGACCGAGGCGCAGAAGTGGTCGTCGCAGAGATGGGCCCCGGAGTAAGCCGCGTGCATCACCGCGTCGCGGCCGCACTTGTCGCACTCCATTGCCGGTCGCTTGCCCGGCGGGAGGGATACGGGTTTCGCCTCGGGGCGACCGCGGCGTCGCTCGCGCGCCCGGCGACTCGACCGCACTCGGTCACGCTCGGTCGCAACCGGTTTGACCCTCCGAACCCCACGGACAGTCGATGGACAGAGACGCCGCCCTCGACCGCGTCGACGCCGTCGTCGACGCCGTCGAGTCCGAGACGCTCCCCGTCCCGGTCCGCGAGGTGTGGGTCTACGGCGACGTGGCGCTCGGCCTCGACCCCCTCGACCGGCTCGACGTGTACGTGACGAAAGACATCCTCCTCCGCGGCGACCCCGACGCGGCCGAATCGTTCGAGCGGTCCCACGGCGTGAAGGGCGTCGGCAAGAGCGTCCGCGCCGAGTGGGCGCGCGAACACCCCGACCTGCTGCGAGCCAACGCGAACGGCTACGCGGCCCCCGAGAAGTGTCTCGCCGCCCACCTGCTCCCCGACGACGACGAACCGGTCCACCTCGAAGTGTGCAACGCCTCCTTCGAGGACAACGTCACCCAGCGGCTGAAAGGTGCGGTCGAACGCGAGGCCTACGAGCAGATTCTCGACCCCCGCGGCGTCTGTCTCTACGCCGACGGCCAGCGCTCGTCGGACGCGATGTCGAAGCTCCGAAACGGCGAGTTCGCCTTCCCGACGCTCTCGGGCGCGCTGGAGATGCTCGGACTGGAGGGCGACGAGGCCGAGACGGCCGTCGAGGCGATGCGAGCTTATCGGGCCGAACAGACCGGCACGTCGGTCCGCGGCGACGTGGTCTGAGGCCGGAGTCGAGTCGAGGCCGCGACGACTCGAAGTCGAAACCGAGTCAGAGCCGACCGGCTACCAATCGCGGTCGGCGTCGCGACTGCGGCCGCGGTCGTCGGTGCGGTCGGCTTCGCGGCCGAACTCGTCGCCGCGGCCGCCTCCGCTCGGGCGTCGGTCGGTCCCTCGGCCGCGTTGTTCGTTGTAGCGCCGCCCCTCGTCGCGGGCGCGACGCTCCGCCTCCTCGCGACTCATCGTCGGCGGGTCGCGCGTCTCGTCTCGAATCGCGGCGTAGAGGGCGATTGCGGCACCGATGCTGAGGATGACGAAGAGGAAGACGACGAGACCACCGGCGGGCATACGTTCACTCGCGGGCGCGAAAACCGAAGTCGTTTCGGAGGTACACTTTTCATCGAGGTAGTTCAACGGTTCAACATGAGCCCTCCACCAAGCGCCGACCGCGACGGCTGTCCGAAATGCGGCCACTCCGAGACCGAAATCGACTCAATCGCTACCACGGGAGGCGGCCTCTCGAAGATGTTCGACATCCAGAACCGACAGTTCACCGTCGTCTCGTGTGCGAACTGCGGCTACTCCGAACTCTACCGCGGTCAGTCCAGCGGGAACTTCGTCGACCTATTCCTCGGCTGAGCGCCCGCGCGCAGTCGGTTACGACTCCGCGCCGCCGTCCTCTGACATCCACTTTTCCCCCCACTCGTAGATATCGTCGAACGCGGGGAGCAGTTCCTCGCCCTTCCGCGTGAGCGAGTAGTACACCGCGATTGGACTGCCGTCTTCGACCTCCCGCTCGACGTAGCCCAACTCTTGGAGGTCGTCCAGCACGCGCGAGAGCGTCTGCGAGTTCGCGCCCGTCGCGCGCTTGAGTTCGTTGAATCGGAGGTCGCCCTCGCGCAGTACGTGGATGACCGTCATCCGCCACCGCGAGCCGATCTCTTCGAGCGTCTTGATGACCGGACACTGTTCGTACTTCGCTTCGAGGTTCTGGTGCGGTGACATCGACGTGACCTACTCACACCGAGGTTCGCTTAGCTATATTAAACTCACTCTCGTTGACCAAGTATGACGATGTGACCGCATCGTCGCGGCGAATCGAGCGGCGAACACACTCACGACACGACCGACAACACGCCCCACAACACACCCATCATGAACGTACTCCTCCTCGGTGCGAGCGGCCGAATCGGCACGCGAATCGCCAACGAACTCCTGAACCGCGGCCACGCGGTGACCGGCGTCTCCCGAAGCGGCGAAATCGACGGCGTCGACGACCCCGACTTCTCGGCGGTCGCCGGCGACGCGACCGACGCCGACCAACTCGCGCGACTCGCCGCGGGCCACGACGCGGTCGCCTCCGCGCTCGGCCCGAGCGACGACGAGTCGCCCGATGTCCTCGTCGAGATGCTCGACGCCGTGGTCGACGGGATGCGCCGCGCCTCGGTCGACCGCCTCGTCTGGACCGGTGGCGCGGGCATCCTGAACGTCGGCCCCGACACCCGACTCATCGACTCGCCGGAGTTCCCCGACGAGTGGAAGCCCGTCGCCAGCGCCGCCATCGAGGCGTACGGCCTGCTCGAAGACGCCGACGACCTGCGATGGACCTACGTCGCGCCCGCGGCGCTCATCGAACCCGGCGAGCGGACCGGCGAGTTCCGGACCGCCCGCGGCGAACTCGTCGCCGACGAGGACGGCGAGAGCCGCATCTCCATGGAGGACTTCGCAATCGCCTTCGCGGACGAACTGGAGAGCGGCGACGCGGTTCACGAGCAGCTCGCGGTCGGCTACTGAACGGACGGTCTCGTTTTTCGGCCGGCAACTCGGCCATCGATTCAGCCCGTCGGCGACCCGAACTACACCCGCCCAGTCGTCACATCGAACGGGACGACCTCGGCCCGACGGTACTCGCCGTCTCGAATCTGCTGGACGACCTCGCGGCCCATCTCGCGCCACTCGCGGCGGACGGACTCGTAGGAGTCGTCGTCGAGTCCCCGGCGGAGGTCGGCCTCGTGGCGGTCCAACCCCTCGCCGGTCGCTTTCTTGGCCGCGTTCCGCACGTCGTGGTCGTCGTACGGCGGCTCGGTCAGTTTGCGGTGGTGGTATCGGCGGGTCCCGACGACCGACAGGCCGGCGTCGTCGAACAGCCCACGGACGCGGGCGCCGAGCGCCACGTCGGTCGCCACGCCGTCGCGGAAGGCGTCTCTGACGCGGCGGTCGAGCGCGGCCTCGGATTCGACGGTCGAGTCGACGCCGACGGCGGCGTTGTCGGGTTCGACCGTCGCTACGAGGTCCGACGAGACGCGGGCGAACTCGCTGAGCGCGGCCGTCGGCTCGGGGAGGTTCACGAGGAGCGCCTGACAGACGACCAAATCGAAGCTGTCGTCAGCGAAGGGAAGTCGGGTCGCGTCGCCGGCGACCGTCTCGATGCCGGCGCGGTCGGCGGCGACAGAAAGCAGGTCGGTGTCGGCGTCGACGCCGACGACGCGGGCGTCGGCGGCCTCCGCGAGGACGCGCGTGAACTCGCCGGTCCCGCAGCCCACGTCGAGGATGCGGGTCCGCCCGCCGAGGTCGAGGTCCGCGAGGGCCGCGCGGGAGTCGTCCCACATGCCGTCTCGCGTCCGCCGGAGGTACGATTCGGAGAAACGTCGCACACGCGGAGTCGGGCGCGGCGACCCAAAAAACAGTCGAAACGGTCGATGCGGGGGCTCAGCGACGGCCGCTGGGTCCCGACCCCCGTTCGGCGTCTTACTCCGCGTCGGCGCGGAGTTCGCGGACGCGGTCGATGTTCCACGCGAAGCCCTTGCCGTCCTCGGTGGGCGTCTCCAAGACGAGCGGCACATCGTCGTCGACGACGGCGTCGTGGTTGATGAACGCGCGCATGCCTTCCTCGCCGATGAGGCCCTCGCCGATGAGGGCGTGTTCGTCCTTGTTCGTCCCGCACTCGTGTTTCGAGTCGTTGAGGTGGACGCACTTGAGGTGCTCCAGTCCGACCTCGGCGTCGAGTTCCTCGAACGTCTCGTCGACGCCCGCGGCCGTCGAGAGGTCGTAGCCCGCGGCGAACGCGTGGGCGGTGTCGAGACAGACGTCGAGGTCCTGTTCGGACTCCTCGAGGACGTAGCCGAGGTGGGCGAAGTCGTCGCCCATCTTCGTGCCCGACCCCGCGTCGGACTCGATGAGGACGGTGACGCCGTCGGGGATGTCGAGGTCGTCGAGGACGGAGACGGCGTTGTCGAGACCCCGCTGTTCGCCCGCGCCGGTGTGGGCTCCGAGGTGGACGTTCACGTACTCGATGCCGAGTTTGTCGGCCATGTCGACCTCCGTCTGCATCGAGTCCAGCGACTTCTGCCGGAGGCCGTCTTTGGGCGTACAGAGGTTGACAAGGTACGACGAGTGGATGACCCACGGCCCCGACAGTTCGTCGGCGGTCTGCTCGCGGAACAGTTCGGCCTCCTCGTCGGAGATGTCGGGGTCGCGCCACACCTGCGGCGAGGTGGTGAAAATCTGCCCGCAGTTGCCGCCGAAGGCGACCTGCCGGAAGACGGCGTTGGCGACGTTACCGTGCGGTGGCGTCTCGTCGTCGGACGAGACCTTCGAACTGGACATCGAGACGTGTGCGCCGACGTGCATGCAGAATCCGACGGGGTACCCGAACAAAGGGACTTCGGAGTTGTCGGCGGCCGCTCAGTCGGACCGCGACCCCGGCCGGCGGCGCACCCAGTCGTCGGCGCGGTACTTCTCGTCGACTTTCTCGCGCGCGCGGTCGAGTTCGCCGCCGGTCCACGCGCCCTCCTCGGCGTCGACGAACTCCGAGAGCGACTCGGTCAGCGCCGCGACGAACGCCTCGCGGGAGGCGTCTGCGAGTTCGTCGATGCCGACGACGCGCTCGCGGAACGCCTCGGGCGTCACGTCGTGGCCCTCGAACACGCCGAGGTGGGTCTCGGCGTCGACCGAGTAGGTGAGAGAGCCGTGTTGGACGACGGCGTCGCGGCGGCGGTACTGGGCGTTGCCCGCGACCTTCCGACCCGCGGCGACCATGTCGTGGGCGGGGTGGAGCGCCCGCAGATAGCACGCGGGGTGCCAGATGACGGGCACGTCGTCGTCGACGAAGTTCACGTCCACGCCGACCGCGCGAATCGCGTCCAGAATCGGCTCGCACAGCAGGTGATAGCAGTCCATGAGGTCGCCCGGGAGCTCCGATTTCGGCGCGGCGATGGAGTAGGCCACGTCGCCGCGGCGGTCGTGGTAGATGCCGCCGCCGCCGGTCTGTCGGCGGGTCACGTCGATTCCCTCGCGGTCGCAGTAGTCCCAATCGACCGTCTCGGGGTCCTGTCCGTAGCCCAGCGAGAGGCAACTCGGCTCCCACGAGTAGACGCGGACGGTCCGAGGGCCGCCCGCCGCGGCCGTCTCGCCCGCGACCTCGTCGAGCGCCATCTGCATCGGCCCCGGTCGGACCTCCTCGCGAATCACCCGCCACTCGCGGTCGGCAATCGACCCCTGCGCGTCGTTCATACGTCGGCTTCGTCCATCCGGGGGAAAGCGATTTCGACGCTCGGCCGCCGCGCGTCACCCGGCGTCGCCGCGACGGTCCTCCGCCGAGCGCCCGCCCGCCGGCGCGGCCGGCGCGGCCGACGCGAGCGATTCCGTTAAACCGCGCCGCGATGACGTGGGACCATGAAGTTCACCCGCGTCGCCCTCGCCGCGACAGACCCCATCTCGCTGTGTGAGTTCTACGTCGAGACGCTCGGCTTCGCGGCCGTTCCCGGGTCGCAGCGCGCTGCGACCGCCGGGGAGACGACCCTGTGGTTCGAACTCGGCGACACCGACCCCGGTCACCTCGCGTTCACCGTCGCCGCCGCGGTCGACTCCGTGGTCGCGTGGCTGGACGACCAAGCGGGCGTGGACGTGCTCGACACCGACGCGGGGCCGAGCGTCCGGTTCGACTTCCTCGGCTGCGACTCCGTCTACTTCGAGGACCCGGAGGGCAACGTCGTCGAGTACGTCTGCTACGACGGCGACGCCGCGGGCGAGTTCGACCCGGCGACCGACCTCCGCGGCGCGACCGAGGTCGGGATGGCCGTCCCCGACGTGGCGTCGTTCGTGACGTCTCTGACCGAGGCGCTCGGCATCGAACCGCTGGAGTCGTTCGAGGGCGGCGACCTCGTGTTCGTCGGCGACCGAGACGCCCGTTTCGTCGTCTCGCCGGTCGGCCGCCCGTGGTATCCGACCGACAGCGAGGCGACCGTCGGTCCGGCGTCCGCGCAGTGCGACGCCGACGGCGTTTTCGACCCCGAGGGGCTTCCCTACCGCGTCAACGCCGAGTGACAACTCGTTTCAGAGAAGCGTTATTAGTATTAGGAGAGTCAACGAACCGTGAACGTCTCTCGTCTCGTCAGCGCGGGGTCGCTCAGTCTCACCGGAGTAGCCCTGTTCGCCGTCGTCTCGAACAGCGTCGCCTCGGTCGCATCCGACCTCGCCGGCCTCGTCGCCGCGGCCTTCGGCCTCATCATCTCCGTGCTCTTCGTCGCCGGCGGCCCCGCCGTCTACCGGAGCGACCTCAAGACCGATCACGTCGCCCGCGTCGCCGGCTGGAACCTCCTCGGCGTCGTCGTCACCGTGTTCGTCCTCGCGCTCATCGGGAGCTACCAGCGGGCCGCGGGCGGGACGGTCAGCGAGCCGCTTTTCAGCGCCGCCGTGGTCGTCGGCGTGAGCGCCGTCGCGCACGTCCTCATCGGCCTCAACGACGTGCGCCGGATTCGGACCCGCGAGCTCTCGGAGCAGTACAAACGCTCCGCGGTCATCAACCGCCTCGTCCGCCACAACCTCCGGCACACCGCGCAGTTGCTCCTCGGCTGGGGTGACCGACTCGCCACCGACGGCGGCGACGACGAGACCGTCCGTATCGGCCAGCGGCTGAAAGCGACCGGCGACGACCTCGGAGCGATGAGCGACCAAGTGAAGACCGTCACCCAGCTCGTCGACAACGACCCCGAAGGCGAGACGGTCGACCTGCGCGAACTCCTCGGCCCGCTCGTCGACGACCGCCCGGCGGCCAACCCGGAGGCGACAATCACCGTCCGCGGCGACGGTTCCGCGGCGGTCGTCGGCGGGAAGAAGCTGCAAATCGCGTTCCGCGAAATCGTCGATAACGCCCTCGAACACGCCGGGAGTGCCCCGACGGTCGAAATCGCGTACGAGCGCGTCGGAAGCGAGGTCGTCGTGCGAATCGCGGACGACGGCCCCGGCATCCCCGACCACCAGCGCGAACTCATCGAGCAGAACGTCGAAGAGAGCGACCTCGCCCACGGCAACGGCCTCGGCCTCTGGCTCTCGAAGTGGATCGCGGAGGCCTACGGCGGCGAACTCCGACTCCCGGAGACCGACGACGGGGAGGGGGCAGTCGTCGAGTTCCACCTCGACGCGGCCTGAGGCCACAGTCTCGGGGGCGGTGAGAGCGCGACTTTTCGCAGGGTATAGCCAACTGAATCAGCCGCTCAGTAGCGCTGTAACCAGTCAGGAGAGTGTTTCTGGTGCGGGGGTCAGTCCGAGCGGTTATACCCACCGAGCGGAATTATCCCACAATGCGCGAGGTCGTGTTCACCATCGAGTACGAGCGAGGGGCCGACCCACTGATGGATGCCTTCATCGAGTCTCCCGATTTGTACGCGCGGTCGATGCAGGTGCAAGCGACCAGCGAGGCAGTATGGGGCGTCGAGAAGCTCGTTGGCCCGCCGTCCGCCCTCGACGAGTACGACACGCGCCTCAAACAGGCTGCCCGGGATTCGAGTTTGGTCGGGATGTGCGGCGCACCGGTCACCGAGTACAGGTGCGAGATGCTCTCGTCGAACCCGGAATCGCGGAAAATCTACTCGCTCCAGCGGGAAGGCGACGGCCCGCGGTCACTCCCGATCGCCGCCGCGAACCACCTCGGTGAGGGTGTGATACTGCGGTCGGAACGCCACGGCGACCAGTTCCGCTGGCACCTCCTCGTCGACGGCTCGCTCGGAGCCTTACACGACGACGTTCGAGCGAATCTCCGCGACGGACTTTCGCTGACGGTCGAACGACTCGGCGAACCCCCCTGTCTGCTCGAAGATGGACGGACACAGCACGACCTTACGACAGCGCAAAAGACGGCACTGGAAGCCGCGCTCACTCGCGGCTACTACGAAGAACCTCGGAAGGCCTCGGTCAGCGAGATCGCCGAGGAGATCGATGTGCCGAGTTCCACGCTCCAGTACCGACTCAACCGAGCCGAGGCGTGGCTTGCCGAACAGTTCGCCGCCGACTCGATGACCGTCGATATCGACACGTCCCTCGACCTCGGGGACGTTGAGTTCATCGAGTAGTTGCCACCACGCCCGAACCGGGGGAGTTGGAATATTTCAGAACAAACCGTAACCGGTCAACTCCCCAAGCGAGGTGCGTATGACAAACGACTCCGAGATTCGCGTACGACTCGTGCGAAACGCGACGGTGCTTGCGACGGTCGGTGACACCACGTTCCTCGTTGACCCCATGTTCACGCCGCAGGGCGAGATGCCGACGGTGACGGACAATCCGGCGGTGCCCGAGTTCCTCACGACGGCGAACCAGAAGCGAAATCCGTTAGTGCCGCTCCCGGATGTCGAACTCGACTACGACGCCGTGGTCGTCACGCATCGCCACCCCGACCACTGGGACGAGGCAGCCAGAGAGGAACTCGATGCGGACGTGCCGCTGTTCTGCCAGCCCGAGGACGCAGACGCGTTCAGCGACGAGGGCTTCACCGACGTGCGACCCGTCGAGGACGAGACGTCGTTCGACGGGGTGGCGATTCACCGGACGCCGGGCCAGCACGGCCACGGCGAACTCGCCGAGGGGATGGGCCCTGTCTCGGGGTTCGTCTTCGAGGGCGAGAAATCGCTGTACATCGCCGGGGACACCATCTGGTACGACCCAGTAGCGGAAGCGCTCGACCGGTTCGAACCCGAGATGGTCGTCCTCAACGGTGGGGAAGCACAGTTCGACCAGGGCGAACCAATCACGATGGGCGTCGAAGACATCGCGGCCGTCCGGGAGGCCACGGCTGCGACCGTGGCAGTTGTCCATATGGAAGCCATCAACCACTGTCTGCTCTCCCGTGAGGAACTGCGAGCGGAAACCGAGAACGTCCTCGTCCCCGAAGACGGTGAGCAGGTATCTCTGTAACGGCAGCTCCACGGGGCGACGGTAGAACGGTAGGTAGGCACTGTGCGTAGCAACTCCTCCAGTCAGTTCTGACGGGGGCTCCGGCGTCCACACCGTCCTCCGAAACTGCGTGAGTCGTTACGCCCGATTTCGTATCGTCACATGCAATTTATCACGGGCGACGTTCGCCGACTCGCGGGCCTTTTACGCCTCGCCGACGGACGGACGTGCATGGTACGGAACGTCGCCGGCGTCATGGCCGAACTCGAACCCGAGGACTTCTATCTCCTCTCGGGCGTCGAGCAGGGCATGCGCTTCAGCGAGTGGGTCAACCGGGGGAAGCTCCCGAAGAACTCGGGGCTGACCGCCGAGGAGGTCGACTACCGCATCGACCGCTGTATGACCCGCGAGCTCATCGAGCGCAAGACCATCCAGTACGAGGGGTACAAGCTCACGGTCGAGGGGTACGACGCGCTCGCCCTCCGGACGTTCGCCCAGCGAGACACCATTCAGGGGTTCGGCGCGCCCCTCGGCGTCGGCAAGGAAAGCGACGTGTTCGAGGTGCAGTCGTTCAAGCCGCTGGCGCTCAAGTTCCACCGCGAGGGGTACACCAACTTCCGCGAGGTGCGCCGCGAGCGCGACTACACCTCCGAGAACCACCACGTCTCGTGGCTCTACACCGCGCGCAAGGCGGCCGAACGCGAGTACGAAGCGCTCGAAACCCTCTTTCCGGAGGTGTCGGTGCCGCGTCCCGTCGACCACAACCGCCACGCGATCATCATGGCGAAGCTCGACGGCGTCGAACTCGCCAAGGCGAAGCTCGAATCCGAGCAGGTGACGGGCGTCCTCGATTTGATTCTCTCCGAGATGGCCGACGCCTACGCGGCCGGCTACGTCCACGCCGACATGTCCGAGTACAACGTCGCGGTCGGCGAGCGCGGCGTCACGGTGTTCGACTGGCCGCAAGCCGTCCCGACCGACCACGACAACGCCCGCGAACTCCTCGCGCGCGACGCGAAGAACATCGTCGGCTACTTCCGCCGCAAGTACCCCGGCGAGATGCCAGACGACGTGGATATCGACGCGCTGTCGGCCGCCATCGCCGAGGGCGAATTCGAGCGCGTCGGCGAGTTCGCCGTCTGAGCCGTCGAGACTCCCCCGCTTTCTCTCGCTGTTCGTGTGTCTCCGAGCGACCCGGTAGTGACTCGGTTTCGACGCCGATAAACCAAATTGCGCGATACGAAATGCCGTTTTTCGAGAAAACACGGACGCTGACCGGCGAGGCGTCGCTCGGTGAGACAGGTGTCAGAAAGGCCAGCCGAACTACCGAGAAGGAACTGCGCGACGCGCTCGCCTACTCGGCCGCCGTGAACTCCACCGCGTCGGCCTCGAAGTCCTCGACGAACGCGCCCTGTCCGCCGATGCTGTAGGTGCCCTCGTCAGTTTCGACGACGAAAGCGTTCTCGACCGGGAAGGAGTTGTTCGCGGGTTCGAGGAGGCCCTGCCGGATGTCCACCACGCGGCCGTGGAGTTCGGTCGGGCCGTCGGTGTGAACCATCCGTCCGGTGACCGTCACGTCGAGGTCGATGCCCGCGCGCTCGCAGAGGGCGGCCTGCAGGACGGCGTGGCGGAAGTTGTGGTACGTCGCCGGGAGCGGGTCGGGGTCGGTCGTGTACGCCTCGGCGGCCATCGGCCAGTAGTTCCCGAAGAAGGAGCCGACGATGACCGGGCCGAGGTGCGGTTGGGCGAAGACGATGGCCTGCGACTCGGAGTTCGACCGGGCGACCATCTCGCCGGGGGAGATGAGCCCCGTTCGCGAATCGACGGTCAGCATCGTGGGCATGAGTTCGTGCCAGACGCGCACGAGCGAGGCCACGCCGTCGAGCGCGAGGTCGTCGTGCGGTTCGACGCCGCTGACGACGAGCGAGACGAGGACGCCGCGCTCGCGGGCCGCCCGGAGTTCGTCTTCGACCTCGTCGAGCACGTCGTAGGGGAGCGACAGCGTGATTTCGGACTCGGCGCGGCCGACGAGTTCCCCGATGCGCTTGAGCACCGTCACGCGGGATTTGATGACCTCGAAGCGCTCTTGGTCGCGGGCGGTGGCCGTGTAGCGCTCCTCCAGCGCGGGGCGCATGGATTCGACGCTCTCGGAGAGGGATTCGATGACCTCCATCGGCGGCAGGGGCCGAATCGTCGTCGGCACGACGTGGTCGTTAACCTCCACGAAGCCGCGCGATTCCAGTTCCTTGCTCACGCTGTAGACGTAGCGCTTGGAGACGCCCGCCGCGTCGGCGATCTGGCTCGCCTTCGCCTCCCCGAGTTCGAGCAGAGTCAGATACGTGTCGACGACCTTCTCTGAGAGCCCGAACTGCTCCAGGAGGTCGGCGAGTTCCCGGTCGTCCATGCTCGGACTGTCATCGACCATGATACTTAATGGCTCGAATCACCGACGGCGCGGAGCACG